>NZ_MRZU01000008.1 GCF_002153915.1 Methanonatronarchaeum thermophilum | reverse complement strand
CACAACATACTACAACCTCGCGTTCCCAGAAGGAGTCAGTCCAGGAGACAACGAACCAGAAGTAGGAGACGTAATATACGACAAATTCGAAGTAGCATACAAAAGCCCCGAAATTATTGGAGGACCCTTCGACGGAAGCGCAATAATCGTATACGAAGTAATATACGACTAAAAATAAGGGGGTTCAACCCCCTTCAAAAAAATTATTTATAAAAGCCATTCTGGTATTAATCTTAACATATCTTTTTATTTTTTTGTTTTTATTCGGAAAATTAAAATCCATTGCCAAAGAATCTTCTATCTAAATTTAAATCTTTAGTTGGTGGTTTTGTTTTGATAAGTAGTGTTGTTGTTGCTGGTGGGGGTTTGTCCGGTTTATTGGCAGCCCGATATATAAACAAGTTGGTTCCTACGGTCGATGTACGTGTTTTTGAACGTAGAAGTAGAGGTAATTACCGTGTTGATTGTGGGGAGGGTTTTATCGACTTTAGAGGTGTTTTAAGCAGAGTTATTAGTGAGGTAAGGCCTTTCATAAGGTCTGAAGTTAGTGAGTCGGTCTGGAGGTTCCAATATGATGGGGGCACCAGAAATGTGCGTATTGAGCATGATGATTTTTTCTGGATTATCGATAGGCTGGGTTGGCAGAAAAAGATCTTAAAGGATATCGAGGGTGAGGTGGATGTTGTTTTCGGTGAGGAGGTTGAGATCGATGATTTTAGTTGTGACCTGGTTGTTGACGCTCGAGGGCCGAGTTATAAGGTTGGAAGCGCAGTCTATGGTGTTTATGAAGGCAGTTTCGATAGTGTTTTAGGTAAGGCGGTTTTTGACTATAGAGAGAGGTTAGATGGATATTACTGGATCTTTCCGATGGAAGAGGGTCGTGCCAACATTGGTTATGGGGGTTTCGGGGAAGATATAGGTAAAAAGAGGTTGGATAGTTACGTTGAAAGCCTACCGCTTAATATTGATTCAAAAAAGAAGTCTGGTGGGGGTTATTTAGACTACACATACTACCTGAAGGACGTACACGGTAAAAAAACCGGCTTGATCGACAGGCGTGATGGAGGTTGGATAGCTAGAGTTGGCGACGCAGCAGGTATAGTCAACCCACTCATCGGTGAGGGAATAAGCGGTGCTGTGTCAACTTCATACCAACTTGCACGGGCTATCAAACAAAACGACCTGGATAAATACCCCGTTTGGGTCAAGAAGGAGAACAAACACAGTATATCCTTAAGTATGGCTAGACTTAGAAAGAAAAAATACAGTAGGTTCGTAGAGAGATTCTCTAAATTAGATGGAGTTAAAGCAAGCCACTGCTACTCAGTACCAAAATTCATGTTTAGACATCCAATACGCTCAATAAAATTCCTTATAGCTTAAGAACGACGTTAAAACCTAAAAACCAATATTAACCCATGGTTTTTTGATTAAAAATAATATTGTTTAGAGTTATACTATGGGTGGTTTGTAGTAGGGAATGGTAAACCTAATGAAAATAGCAAAATCCTCAATCGGTGTCTTCTTAATCAAGATGGCTATCACCCCTATAGGGTTCATTGGAACCCTATATGCAGCGAGGGTTGTAGGGGCCGACACACTAGGTGTGTTCTACCTATTCACAGCCGTAGTTTCTGGATTGTCTTTATTTCTATCTTTCGGTATTGGTAGTGCTACAACAAAACGTATCAGTGAGGGAGAAGAACAGGGTGAGTTCCTGGGCGCAGCCTTCATGATGAACCTAACCCTTTATGGATTCACCACGCTACTACTAATAATATTTAGAGAAGAAATAATCGGTTTCATAGGCTACGAGCCGGCCTACTACTTTATATTCATAGTATTGCTGTTCAAGGTATTCAAAAAACCGATTAGTTATGCTCTTAAAGGCGAGAGAAGGGTGGCGACCGGTAAATCACTATCGTTAATAAGTGACTCCGTTAAGGTTTTGCTGTGGGTTGTCCTGCTGACGCTTGGAGCCGAGGTACTGGGTTTGATAGTTGGTTATGTTGTTGGCTATCTAGCTGCCTTGGTTGTTGGAGTTGGCTTGATAACTATCAAGATGAAATTGCCATCTAAAAGGCATTTTAAGAGTATATTCGATTTCTCTAAGTACAGCTGGCTGGGTTCGGTAGAAAGCAAGGCTTTTTCATGGACCGACACAATCGTTCTCGGTTTGTTTGTAGCGCCGGCATACATCGGTATCTATGAGGTTGCCTGGAGCATATCACACCTTTTTTATGCAGTTGCCAGTGCCATCGGTGCTGTATTGTTCCCAAACGTTAGTCATCTGGCAAGTAAGGGCAAGGTAAGTCAGATACGAGATATAATTGAAGAAGCCTTGATTTATGTGCCTATCATTGCGTTCCCCGGTCTTGTAGGAGCCCTGTTGGTTGGGGAGGGCGTTCTCAGGATATATGGTGAGGAGTTCGTTATAGGCTATATTGTACTCTCTATATTGATTGTTGCTAGAATTGCAAACACATTCAAATCGGTTATCACCAAGGTCATAAATGGCTTGGATAGACCTGACCTATCTTTCAGGGTTTACTTTGTCTTTTTAGTCCTCAACTTATCTCTAAACTTCCTTTTGGTATATCTGATTGGGTGGGTTGGAGCCGCGATAGCAACCACATTGTCTATAGGGATAGCTATGTTGTTGTCCTACAGGTATCTTGATATGTTGATCGGTGTTTCAGTTCCATGGAGGGAGTTGGGTAAGGAGGTTGGATGTGCCTTAGTGATGGGCTTAGTTTTATATCCACTTGCTGAATATATGGCTCCCCTATACATTGTTGAGACAATTTTTCTAGTGGTTTTAGGTGCTTTGATATACTTTGGCTTGCTGTTTTTGGTTAGCCCTAAAATTAAAAACAAGTTAATTAGTCTTTCTAGAAGCATAATCACGGATTATCTATGACTTTATATTTTCTTGATATCTCTCCTACTGCCCGGAATAGGGGTAAACTGTGGGTTGGAGCAGATGTCGCAATGGCTTTCTCGATAACTGTGGCGACTTTGATAGCCTATTATTATTTGAATAGGTTGATAAGTATTAAATTGCCTTTTAGAGAGCTTGGTAAGGAGGTTTTCGCTGCTTTAATT
>NZ_MRZU01000007.1 GCF_002153915.1 Methanonatronarchaeum thermophilum | reverse complement strand
TCAAATCCCCTCCCCAGCGTTCATTTTTAAATTCAAAGCTTTTCCCAAAAGGTAGCTCCAACTGCAGATGTAACCCTATGTGAGTACTCACAAAGACACCATAGCTACCCTCAAGAACAAAACTACATACGAAGAATTCCTGGTTTAGTTAGATTCTAAAAAAGAAATAATGGAAACTGATTCAATTGAATATCAAGTGATGTTTTAGGTAACCTTTAATATGTATTTTTACTTATTTTAGTTTGGTGGCTATATTTTGAAGAAAGAAGAGATTAGGCGGCAGGTTTTGGGTATTGTGCCTGAAGAGCTTACTGAGTTTGATAAGTTGGAATCTAATAATCATTCTTTGTTCGATAAATGGAGTAATGATCGTGAGGGTAGAGAATGCCTTTATTATTATGTGAGTAGAGAGAAGAAATATAAGAAACGTGCTCCCTTGGATGAAATAGTCAACTCTGTCATGAGATATGAAGATCAAGGTAAATTCGATAGAGGTGATTTTAAAGAGGTTTGTGAAATAGCTAATAGAGATGGTGATTGCGGATATGTAATTGTAGGGAGGATTTTAGAAAATTTGACTGACGCTAGGTACATAAATAGAAAATTAGGATTTAGATAATCCTCCTTACTTTCTATACTTAAGAATTATTGGTTTATAGCTTAATTTACGAAGAACTTAAGATAGGTGTTTTATTTGGATTATATTAAAAATAAAGAATCAATGGATTAATTTCAAAGTATATTAAAATAGAATATTTTTTATATGACACGATGAAGGTTTAAGAATTCATTTTAAATTGATTAATGTTTTTTAGGTGTTTGATATGGCTAAGTTACAAAATAATGCTGATAGTTATGTTGATCTCGATACTCTAGAATCTCATCTTTGGGAATCTGCCGACATTCTGAGAGGGAGCATAGATTCTTCTGATTACAAAAACTACATATTTGGTTTGTTATTCTTGAAAAGGATTAGTGATAGGTTTGAGGAAGAAGTTGAGGAATTAGTGAATGAGAGAGGTCTAGATGAACAGATAGCAAGGAATGATCCTGATTTTCATGATTTTTACATACCTGAAAAAGGTCATTGGAATCATATAAAGAAACAAAGTCAAGATATAGGGTCAACTCTAAATAAAGCACTTGAAGCGATAGAAGATGAAAATGACGAAATAGAAGAAAGAGTACTTACGAGCATTGACTTTAATGATAAGGACAGATTACCAGATGATGTACTTGAAGAGCTAGTAAATCATTTTTCAAAACTAAACTTCAAAAATGAGAATTTAGAAGATGCAGATATATTCGGGAGAGCGTATGAATACTTGATAAGACAGTTTGCAGATGATTCAGGGAAAAAAGGAGGAGAATTCTATACACCTAGAGAAGTTGTAAAACTATTAATAAGGATTCTAGACCCAGAACCTGGCATGAGAGTCTATGACCCTTGCTGTGGATCTGGAGGAATGCTAATCTATTCAGCCAAACACATAAGAAATAATAATGGAGGGAGAATGCAAGACATCACGCTATATGGTCAAGAAAAAAATCTTAACACTTGGGCGATAGCAGAAATAAATATGCTATTACATAACCTACCCGACGCTAAGATAGCCAAAGGGAATACAATGAGAAACCCAAAATTCCTTGATGACGGGAATTTGAAACAATTCGATATAGTCTTAGCAAATCCAATGTGGAACCAAAAGAAATGGAGCAAAGAATATCTAAAAGAGAACAACCCCCACAATAGAATGCAATATGGCTTTCCACCAAAAAACAAAGCAGACTGGGCGTGGATACAACACATGCTAGCATCTTTAAATAAAAACGGTAGAATAGGAGTAATCCTTGATAACGGAGTTTTATCCAGGAGTAGGAGTGAAAAAAAGATAAGAAAATCAATACTCCAAGATGACCTAATAGAAGCAGTAATAGCACTACCAGAGAATTTATTCTACAATACTGGATCCCCGGGTACAATACTGATAATAACCAAAACAAACCCGAAAAACTTAAAAACAAAGTCTTATTCATTTACGCAGAGAAGCAAAAACTAATAAAATCCGGAGTAAAAGTCTACGAAGAACTATCCAACCAAAATAGATTGACAGAACAAGGAATCAAAAAAATCGTTAAAACTTACAGAGAAAAAGAAGAAGAAAAACACCACAGTAGAATAGTAGAACTTGGAAAAATTAAAGAAAATGATTACAACCTAAACATAGGTCTCTATGTAGACACAACCGAACCACAAGAAAACATAGATGTAACAAAAGAACTCAAAAAACTCAAAAAACTCCAACAAGAACGCCAAAAAATCGAAAAACAGATGAAGAAGCACATGGAGGCACTAAACTATGAATAAACAGAAAAAACTGCATGAAGCAACAAATGATTTGGAGAAAGAATATAAAGGTATTCAAATTGTTGAAATAACCCCTAACGATTGGGATATCCTAAAATTTAATGAAACTTGCCATATTCAAAGCGGTTTATCATGGAGTAAAGACCAAGAAGTTGAATCTCCTGAAGAAGGAGATATAGCAGTTATAAAAATAAACAACGTTCTAGACGGTAAATTAGATTTAAAAAACCCATTACACCTTAAAGACGTTACTGATGAGCAAATCGAAAAAAATAAAGCTAGAAAAAACTGGTTGATTATGATAGGGTCAAATGGAAGTCAAGAAAGAATCGCAAAATGTGGATTAATTAAAGAAGATATGGACTTTGTATTTGCTTCATTTTTATATGGAATAAAATCGAAAGTATCCAATCTAAATTCATACTTCTTATATTATCTATTAAATAGCGATAAAGTTCAAAAAAGACTTCAAAGCTTCACATCAGGCAGTACAAGCCTAAATAACCTTAATAAATCAATTTTAGAAAAACTTGTCATCCCTGCTCCAAAAATATCTGAACAACGTAAAATCGCTAGTGTACTTTATAATGTAGATCAGGCCATCCAGAAGACAGACGAAATAATCGAACAAACCCAGAAAGTTAAAAAAGGCCTGATGCAAGACCTCTTCACAGAAGGATACTATAATCATGAGGAATTTAAAGAGGCAAGTAGATTTAGTAAAATCCCTATTAAATGGGAAGTGGAAAAAATTAATCAGATTTCTGATGTAATCGGAGGGGGGACTCCTAGCACAAAAAATGAAGATTTCTGGGGTGGTGAAATTCCTTGGATTACTCCAAGCGAACTTACTGAATTAGACTCAAATATTGTATCAAAAACAGAGAGATATATAACAGAAAAAGGACTTGATTCTTGTTCTGCTAAATTACTACCTAAAAAATCACTTCTTCTAACTTCAAGAGCATCTATCGGAATGTGTGTAATAAACGATGTTCCAATGGCAACTAACCAAGGTTTTCAGAGCTTGGTTCCTAATGAAGATATAGACATATGGTATCTTTTATATAGAATGCGTTTTGATTCACCTTATCTTAATAGTATAGGAACTGGAAGCACATATTCCGAAGTAAGCAATACTATGATGAAAAAAATTGATATCCCTATACCTAAAAAAGAAGAGCAAAAAAAGATAGGTAGAACCATAAAATCAACTGATGAACAAATATTCAGCTTAAAAAAAGAAAAAGATAGGCTTCATTGTTTGAAAAAAGGGTTATTGCAGGATTTATTGACTGGAAAGGTTCGTACTAAGGGTAAGGATATCAAAGTTTCTAATGAGGTTTTGGAGGCCGAAAATGCCTAGTTAAATGGATTTTACAGGGTCTATTGTTGAAGAGTATTTGACGTAGTTTTTTTAGTCTGGGGATTTTTGAAATAAAGAATCTTGATTTAGGAGTTTTGATTTATGAGTTCTGGTAATGAATATAATTATGTTGAGGGGCCTGCTTTAGATGTCTTTGAGAGTCTTGGGTATGAGGTTTTTGATGCTAATTTAGTTGATGAATTTCCTGATAATAGGAAGAAATTAAGTGATGTTGTTCTTAGGAATAGGTTAAGAGGGGCTATTGAGCGTATTAATCCTTGGATTAGTGAAAATAATCTTAATAAGGCTGTTAAGGAGATTGTAAATGTAGATGGCGTTACTTCGATGCGTATTAATAAAAAAGTTCATGGGAAACTTGTTAAGCATAATGTTTCTTTGAAGCAAGACCGGGGTAGGGGTAAAAAGCATCAAACAGTTAAGTATGTAGATTTTGAGGATCCTGAAAAAAATGAGTTCTTGGTTTTGAGTCAGTTTGAAGTTGCTGGTCTGAATGAAACTATTAAACCGGATATAGTTGTTTTCTTAAACGGAATACCTGTTGGAGTTATTGAATGTAAGAGCCCTACAATTACAGATCCTAAGAAAAAAGCTATCGATCAATTGCTGAGGTATCAGAACAACAGAAATGGAATAAAAGAAGGAGCAGAAAAATTATTTTATTATAATCAGTTGTCAGTAGCTAGCTGGGGAGATAAGTCAATTTATGGTACTTATCAAACTCCTAAAAGCGAATATACAGAATGGAAAGTTCATGAAGATAAAACAAAAGAAAAGATTAAAAATGAACTTGGGAAAGAAAATCTAAAATCACAAGACATATTATTATATTCTTTGTTTGAAAAAAAGAGATTTCTAGATTTTTTACGTAATTTTACGGTTTTTAGAGATAAAGGTCAAGATTTAGTTAAGATGGTAGCACGATACCAACAGTATAGAGCCGTTAAAAAAGCATTAAATAGGATTAAAAAAAGGAATAAATCTGATAAACAAGGAGGGGTTGTTTGGCACACCCAAGGGTCAGGTAAATCATTAAGTATGTTATTCTTAAGTTTAAAATTACGTAGAATTAAAGATGATCCAACCATTCTCCTTGTAACTGATAGACAGGCATTGGATCGCCAAATAAAGAGTACTTTTGAACAATGTGGGTTCCCAAATCCGAAAAGAGCTAAAAGCATCGAGGATCTGAGAAGGAAGCTAAAAAATAATACTGGTCAAACTATCACAACCTTAGTTCATAAATTTCAAGAAAAAGATGAAGAAGAAAGATTCCCCGTACTATCTGGTGACAAAGATATATATGTGATGGTAGATGAAGCCCACAGAACACAATATAAACTCCTCGCTAACAATATGAGAGAGGCCCTACCAAATGCATTCTACATAGGCTTCACAGGAACACCTATAGAGAAAAATAAACGGAATACAAGACGCACGTTTGGAAATTATATCGATACTTACACTATAGACCAGTCAATTGAGGATGGCGTGACCTTAGAAATATTTTATCAAGGAAGGTTAGCTGATCTTCATTTAGATGGAGTAGACTTAGATAAAGTATTCAATAGAGTTTTCCAAGATAAAACTGAAGAAGAGAAAAAAGAGATTAGAAAAAGATACGCTCAACAACAAGACCTATCTGAAGCACCTAGAAGAATAGACAATATAGTTTTAGATATATTGGACCATTTCGAACAAAAAATATCCGATCCCTTTAAAGGAATGATTGTTACAACAAGTCGTAGAGCAGCTGTAACATACAAAGAAAAGATGGATAAATATAATGGTCCTGAATCCGCTGTAGTTATATCTGGAGACCATAATGATTCTCAAAAACTAAAAAAATACACACCAACTGATGAGGGGAAGGAAAGAATTAAAGACCGGTTTAAAGATTCCAGTAGCGATCTTAAATTTCTAATAGTTTGTGATATGCTTTTAACAGGTTTTGACGCGCCTATAGCTCAAGTTATGTATCTTGATAAACCCCTCAAGGAACATAACTTACTTCAAGCTATAGCAAGAGTGAACAGGCCATTTGAAGACAAGAACTATGGATTAATTATAGATTATTATGGAGTATCAGATAACCTAAAAGAAGCTCTTTATAAATTCAGTGAAGAAGATATCAAAAGATGTATGACAGGATTAGAAGATGAAGAGGTCGTATCGAGATTGGAAGCAGCTCATAGGAAATCGAAATCCTTTTTCAAAGGTAAAAAAATAGATAATTCTGAAGGATGCGTAGAAGAACTTGAAGATGAACAGAGAAGAATTGAATTTAATAAAGCTTATAAGAATTTCTCCAAAATGATGGATATTTTATTACCTAGCAAAAAAGCCACTCCATACTTAAAAGATTTAGAAAAACTTGGAGAGATATATACAAGGGCTAAAAACAGGTATCGAGATGACTCAATGAATCTTGAAGGAGCCGGAGAAAAAGTAAGAGGGATAATAAAAGAACATATAACTACTAAAGGCATTGAAACGATTAACGAAGAACCAGTCTCAATAACAGATGGAGAAGAGTTTGAAAATAAAATTGAGGAATTAAAGAATAATAAAAGTAAACTAAAAGAGATGGAGCATGCTTTAAGATATGAAACAAATGTTAGATTCGATGAGGATCCAGTATTCTATAAATCCTTACAAAAGAAAATTGAGAGATTGATAGAAATATATAAAAAGAGAAGATTAGAGGAGAAAAAGGTAATTAAAGAATTCAAATCGATGATTAAAGCTATAAGAACCAGGGAACAGGAAGCAAAAAAGAAAGGCTTATCGGATAGTACTGAACTAGCAATCTATAACACATTAGATGAATCCTTGTCCATTGACCAAAAAGAGCTAAAAGAAATCAGCAAGGAGATAACAAAGAAAATAGAGGAAGAAAAAACGGTAGATTGGAAGAAAAAGGTGAGCGTTCAAAAGGATATGAGAAAAGGATTAAAACTATACCTATATCAGAAACCAGAGGTTAATCTAAATAAAGATGAAATGAATCATTTAATAAATAAAATAATCAAATTAGCAAGGACACATTATTAAAATGAAAGAATTAGAAATTGGGAAAATAAAGATACCTTATAAAGTAATTTGGAGCGAAAAACGGGCATCCATAGGTATATCTATCGATGATTCCATGGAACTGAAAGTAAAAGCTCCGACAAATACATCCTTTAACGAAATAAAAAACGTATTAGATAAAAAAAAGAAATGGATTCTTAACAAAATAAAAAGATTTGAAGAACAAAAACCACCATCATTAGAAAAAGAATTTCTAAGTGGAGAGAAACTAAAATATAGAGGAAGAAGATACAGACTAAAGGTACAAAAAAACCAGGAAATTAAAAAACCCAAATTAAAATTCCAAAACGGAACCTTCAATCTTTATACTCCGAAATATGAAGACCAAGACCAAAAAAGAAAAAAAGAAATAAAAAAAACAGTTGAAAATTGGTACAAAAATAAAGCCGAACAAGACTTTCCTAATCGAGTCTATAAGTATGCGCCACAGATAGGGGTTAAACCAAATGATGTTATAATAGATGAAATGAACAAAAAATGGGGCGAATGTAAAAAAGGAGAAATCAAGCTCCATTGGAAACTCATCTTAGCTCCAGTGAAAATACAAGATTATGTAATAGTTCACGAATTAACACATGTTAAATATGAGAAGCACAACAAAACCTTCTGGCACACAATTGGATCAGTAATGCCTGACTATGAAGAAAGAATGGAATGGCTAAGAAAAAACGGAAAAACCTTAAAGATTTAACATACAAGACACTTTAATTTATTTTCTTGTGTAAAAAAATTTTATAGCAATATGATTCGATAAATTTATTATTCTGTCTTTCATACAAGCTAATTGAGTAGGACAAACCGTCCTAGGCGTTGAACTTAGGAACATAATCTCTTCCCCAGCGTTTAACCCTAAGTTGAGAGTTTAAAGATTTTAA
>NZ_MRZU01000006.1:0-7500 GCF_002153915.1 Methanonatronarchaeum thermophilum | reverse complement strand
CTGAGTATAGTCGTAAGGGGTTGGGTAGTGGTGTTGATGAGTTTGTGTTGGCTGGACGCGACCTAGGTGGTTTTGTATCTGCTATGACGTATAGTGCAACCACCTTTAGTTCTTTCATGATGGTTGGGTTGGTTGGCCTTACATACTCTGGGGGTGTTGCCGCTCTCGGTTTCGAGATGACTTACATCGTGTTCACTATACTGTTGTTGATAGTTTTTGCTCCCAGGTTTTGGAGTGCGAGCCGTGTTTATGGGGTTATCACGCCGCCTGAGTTGTTGTCGGAGAGGTATGGATATACTGCTGGTGTTGTTTCAGCCGTTATCTGTCTGGTTATGTTGATTCCGTATATGGCGATACAGATGATGGGTGTAGGTTTCCTGTTAGAGGGGATGACTGGAGGCGCAATCCCCTATATGCACGGCGTCTACATCGTGGCGGTATTAAGTATCGCAGTGACAGTTTGGGCTGGAATGCGCTCCGTAGCACTCACCGACGCCGTACAAGCGATTGTAATGATCGTCTCAGCACTCATATTACTGGTGTACATATTTTATGTTTTCTTTGGATCTCCAGGTCAATTTGTAAACACAATAACAGTGGAGAACCCCGAGTTGTTAGGGATAACCTGGGACTTCAACATGTTTATAGGGTTAACATTACCGTGGGCGTTCTTCGCCTTGACAAACCCACAAGTCTCACAAAGAATGTTCGTCTCAAGAGATGTAGGTAGCCTCAAAAAAATGGTTATCTATTTCGCATTGTTCGGATTCATATACACAATAATATCCACCTTATTAGGTCTTTCAGCAGCCAACCTAATACCAGGATTAACCGACCCCGACAACGCAATGCCAGTACTACTAACCATGGTCCCAGAAACACTAGGAATAATTGTCTTCCTAGGTATCTTCGCAGCCTCAGTATCAACACTCGGCTCCGTCCTACTCACACTAAGCTCAATCGGAGGAAGAGACCTCATAACCCAAAAACAAGACATCCCCAGCCAAAAAGAAATCCTACTAAACAAAGGAATAATACTAACACTAGTCCTCGCATGCATAATATTCGCAAGCATGCGACTCGACCTCATAGCAGTCCTAGCAAGCGCCGCATCAGCAGGACTACTGGTGATGGCACCAACCATAATCGGAGCATTCTTCTGGAAAAAACCAACCACCAATGCCGCAACAACAAGCATGACAATACCCGCAATAATAGTAATAACCCTATACATACTCAACCTAGAACCACTAGGTTGGTGGCCAGCAATATGGGGATTAATAACAGCAACCATCATATACATAACAATCACACTAACCACAAAGAGCAACGGAGATGGAGAACAATTCATAAACGAAATACAAAAAGAAATGGAGAAAAATGGATTCTAACCAAAACCAAAACCAAAACCAAAGAACCCGAAATCTATTTTGGAGGTTTTTTAATTGAAATGTTCGGAATGTGAAGGAAGGATGAAAGTAATCAGGAAACAACTACCTAACTCAATACCATCGATAGCGACACCATTCATCGGATTCAAAGAAAAAAGGGTATCGAAAGAAATCATGGAAAAATACAACCGCATCACCCTATACATCTGCATAGAATGCGGAGAAATAAAAGGAAAACTCAAAAAATAAAAACCTCAATGATAGATCAACTGGTATATACCGCATGAACATACAAAATTAACAAAACCGATAAACTCGATACAAAACCAACAGCAACCAACTGGAAGATAGTTGATCCAGCAATCTGAACCAAAATACCAGGGATATTGGCCCAAGGAATCCATTCAGATATTTGATTACCTAAATAATAGGTAGCGGTAGCTATAGCTCCACCCAACAACCCTAAACCAAAAACAACTCCAGCTAAAACAGCTTTCTGATCAAGATTCATTGAAAATTAATTTAATTCAGACACATTTAACTCTTAGGTAAAAAACATCACTAAACCAAATAAAAATATATCAAACCTAGATTAATCTGATTTAATTAGTAGGTTGGTGTTGGGTATTGTTGATTTAATTTGGGATAGGTTGTTTTGGGTTGTTGGTGTTTGGTTGTTTTTTTGGTAAGTGTTATGGTGTTTTGGTGTTAACTTTGTTTTTGGTGGTTTTGTTGTCTATGTATGGTTGTAGGGAGCGTTTTTTTAGGGCGCTTGATTTGGTTGGTGTTGATCGTGTTCCTTGTGTTATGCCTTTGCAGACTGGTACGGTGGATTTGATGAGGTTGTGTGGTTGTTTTTGGCCTGGTGCTTTGAGGGAGGGTTGGAGTATGAGTGTTTTGGGTATGGCTGGGTTTCGTTTTGGTGGTGTTGAGAGTGTTAGGTTTCCTTTTGATATGAATGTTGTTTGTGAGTTTTTGGGTTGTAGGTTGCGTTATCCATGTGGTTTTGGGCAGCCTGTTATTGTTGAGAATGCTATTTCGGGTTTGGAGGGGGTTGGTGGTTTGGAGGTTGGTGTTGGGGGTCGTATGTCGGTTGTTGGTGAGGCTGTAGGTTTTGCTAAGGATATTGTTGGTGGTCGTGTTCCTGTTCTTGCTGCGTTGTCTGGTCCTTTTTATGTTGCTGGTCAGGTGCGTGGTATGGAGGAGTTTTTGTTGGAGGTGTATAAGGGGTGTGATGGTGTTTTTGAGTTGTTGGATGTTTGTCTTGATGTTTGTCAGCGGTATGCAAGTTATTTGGTTGAGTGTGGAGCTGATTGTGTTGTTGTGCTTGGTGTTTCAACTGATTTGATCAGTCCAACTATGTATCGGGAGTATGCACTGCCGTATCAAAAAGAGTTGGTTTCCGGTTTGGATAGGAGTATCCTACATATTTGTGGAGATACTACTCCGATTTTCAGCGATATGGTTGAGGTTGGAGCGGATGGTGTCAGTGTCGATTCGGTCGTCTCTCTAAGAGGTTTGAAGGATGTTGTCGGTGATGAATGTGCGGTTCTTGGAAATGTCCCACCGGTAGATGCGTTGTTGTTTGGAGATCAAAAGAAGGTGGTTAGAGAAAGCAGGCGTTCAATCAATGAAGGATGTGACATACTATGTTCAGGCTGTGGGTTACCACCAGAAACACCAATCGAGAACCTAATAGCTATGACAGAAACAGCAAAAACATACAAAAAACAAAAAAACTAAATCATTTGATTTTTTGAGTCTGTTTAGTTTGAGGGGCTTTGTGTGGAGATTTGTTTTTGTTGTGTTTATGAAAACAGTTATATATATATATATGGGTTGTTAATTGTTGGTTGATTTCTGTTTTAGATGTATTTTTCCGTTGGTTTTTTCCGCAAACCTAAAATTGGTTTTATTTTTTTATATATTTATTGTTGTTTTTGTGTTGTTGGGTATTTTTTTGAAGTTGTTTGGTAGTTATTTTGAGTTTTATTCGTGGTTATTGAAGGGTAAAACCGAAAACTATTTAAGTGCGGCCATCAACAACATGGTTGCAAGCAAACTGAGAAAACAAAGCCAAACATCCAAGATCAAATAAATTGTCACCAAAACTCGTTACGGCCACCTAACAGAAAAAAGGCAGAAAAAGGCCGATTAACAATTCGATTCACATTCTAACGGTAATCAGTTAAAAAATAAATTGTTTAATGGTTGTAATAATATGTCAACAGAAATTGGAAAAACACAAAACGAAATAGAAAAAAAAGTTAAAAGCGAAAGAGACCACATAGGGGAGTACGAAGAAAGCGACAAATGCCCCGAATGTGGCGGAATAAAACTAATAAGAGATTACGAACGAGCCGAACTAGTATGTGAGAAATGTGGACTCGTAATCGATGGAGACTTCATAGACACAGGCCCAGACTGGAGAGCATTCGACAGCGAAGAAAGAAACAAAAAAATGAGAGTAGGCGCCCCAATGGACATAATGACACACGACAAAGGCCTCTCCACAAACATAGGAACCGGAACCCGAGACAGCAACGGAAACTCAATCAGCTCCAACAAAAAAACCAAATTCTACCGACTAAGAAAATGGCACAGACAATCAAAATTCAGCGACTCAAAAGAAAGAGACCTAGCACTCGCCCTAGGCGAACTAAACAGAATGGCCTCACAACTAAACATACCAAAAAGCGTAAGCGAAGACGCATCAATGATATACAGAAAAATAGCAGAAAAAGGCCTCGTAAAAGGCCGATCAATAGAAGCAATGGTAGGATCCGTACTATACATCAGCTGCAGACAAAACAAAATCCCAAGAACACTAGACGAAATATCAGACAGCGCAAGAGTATCAAGAAAAGAAATAGGCCGAGCATACCGATACATCGCATCAGAACTCGGAATAATGCTACAACCAGCAAAACCAGAAGAATACGTCCCAAGATTCTGCAGCCAACTCGGACTAACAAACAAAGTACAATTCAAAGCAGAAGAAATCCTAAAACAAGCATCAGAAAAAGAACTAACAAGCGGACGAGACCCAACAAGCATAGCCGCAGCAGGAATATACATCGCAAGCGTAAAATGCGGCGAAAAAAGATCACAAAAAAAAGTAGCAAACGCAGCAAGCACAACAGAAGTAACAGTCCGAAACAGATACCAAGAACTCTGCGAAGAACTAAACATAGAAATGAACGTCAACTAAACAAAAAAACACAAAAAAAACAAAAACATCAACCCCCAAAAACTCCTCTCCACTCCCCTCCCTCATTTTCCTCTCTCATTTTCCTTTATATTTTTTTTATTTTTTTACACAATTACCTATACCACACCTACAAACACACAAAACCACCAATACCCCTAAATTACTACACTTTAGCTGAATATACGCAAGATAGATAGAAATCTAATAAACAAGGTTAAAGTTTATTAAAAAGACAAAAAAAGTTAAAAAAACTCTATGTTGTTGGTTTTTTTGTTATAGCGCTTCAAGATATAATTAAAAAAAATTTAAATGAAGAGTTGGGGGTATTTGGTTTCTATTGTTTCTAGTGGTTTTCTGTGTTTTTGGTTTTTTTGTTTGGGTTTTTTATCTAAAATCGTGGGTATGACCCCATCCTTAACGAGTGAGTCTGTTAGGATGAACGGGTAGGGTGGGGTAGTTCATTCCATCATTATTAGGAACATTTTGAATTTTTTGGTTCCTTTTAGGCTGTGTGGTTCGTTTTTTGGCATTATTATGGTTTCTCCTTGTTTTAGTTTGTGTTTTTTGTTTGAGATTGTTATTTCTGCTTCTCCGTCTAGGATTATTGCGAGTGCGTCGTAGGGTGCGGTGTGTTCGCTTATGTTTTGGTTTTTGTCGATTGCGAATAGGGTTAGGCTGCCACTATCTCTGTCTAGTAATGTTCGGCTTACGATGGTGCCTTTTTGGTAGTCTACAAGGTCTTTTAGTTTTATTACTTTTTTTGAAAGGGATTCAATATCTTTTTTCTTCATAGATTTCACTTCTATTTAATAGAATACTTACTATTACGTATATAATCAACTTTTTTTAGGGTTGTTTGTTTTTGGTTTGAGGTTTTTGGGTGGTTTTGAGGGGAAAATTGTATCTTTGTGTATTTATATATATTTTTTTACTATGGATTTACTTGTGTTGTTTGCGTTAGTTGGTTTTGCTTTGGCGTTGTTTTTGATTGTCGCTGCTTATTCGATTGTGATTATTAAGGAGTATGAGCGGGCGCTTAAATTTAAGTTCGGTGAGTTCATTGAGGTTTTGGAGCCTGGTTTGCATGTTATAATTCCTTATGTTCATAAGGTTGAGAAGGTTGATTATCGAACCAGGTCTTTTGATGTAAGTCCGCAGAAGGTTTTGACCAAGGATAATGTTTCAACGTCGGTTAACGCGATAGTCTTTTTACGTGTTAGACGTGGTAAGGAGCAGATAAAGCAATCGGTGTTGGAGGTTGACAACTATGAACGGGTTACCGTTGATTATGCGAGAACTATGCTTAGAGACATGATCAGCAGTCGAAATCTTGACACCATCCTTCAAGAACGGGAGGAGATGGCTAAAGTTATGAAGGAACGGCTTGACACTAAAACAGATGAATACGGTGTAGAGATCATGGATGTTGAAATAAAAGATGTATCTATACCGGATGAGATGGAGCGGGCGATGGCTGCAAGTGCTGAAGCCGAAAGAGACCGAAAAGCAAGGATAATCGACGCAAACGGAGAACTACAAGCAGCTGTAAGAACAAGAATCGCGTCAGAACTACTAGGAACAAAAGGATACAGACTCAGAACACTACAAACACTCGACTCAGTAGCAGTAGAAAACGCAACAATCGTCACAATACCAACATCCCTAATCTCAGAAGACATGATGGCCTCCGACGAGGAAGAAGGACTATCAAAAGACCTAGTCAACGAAATAGACCTAAAAAGCCTACTAAAAACAGTAAACGTAGAAGACCTAGCAAAAGACATACAATAACACAAACAAACCAACATACATCGGAGAACCCTAAAACAGGGTTCCCACCAACCTCTCTTTATATACAAAAATCAACAAAAATAAACAATATTAAAAAAAGAAGCAAACCTACCTAAATCTTTTCTTTATTTTTTAGTTTTTGGTCTTTATTTTTTAGTTTGGGTTGTTTGGTTTTGATGTGGTTTTGGTTTTTTAGATCCATCTTATGGTGGGGGGTATGATTTCTATTTGGGCTATGATTTCGTCTTTTATTGTTTTTGTTTCTTCTATTTTTACGTTGTTTTTGTCTTTGAGTTGTAGGCTGAGTTTGTTGAATTCGTCGATGTCGCTGAATCTTAGTAGTATTGTTTCGTGTGAGTGGAAGTCTGTGCTTTGTTTTAGTCTTTTTTCGGCTTTGTTGATTTGTTTTATTGCTGTGCTTGAGGCTTCTATTTCGTAGATTTGTTGTTTTTGTGCTGTGACCATGTCTTTTAGCCATTTGTTTTTTTCGAATGGTAGTTTTGTTTTGATGTGGTTTTGGTTTTTTTCTGCTTGTATTGTTGCTAGCATCTGGCCGTTTTTTGTTTTTATTGGGGTTTTGACTTCTCGGTTTAGGAACATTTTTAGTGATATTATGCCTGTGAATATGTCTTCTATTTCTTTTGCTTCTTCTGGGTTTTCTATTATCATTTTGGCGGTTTCGTTCATTTCTATTATGGCTTCTGTGTCTGTTTTGAATTTTATTTCAGGTGGCTCCATGGTTATCACTTATTGTTTATTTTGGGGGTTTTGTCTTTGGTTAGTAGTGTTACTCGGCTTTCTGGTACGTGGTCTGTTAGGGTGTAGTCTGTTTTGTCTGCTATCTGTTCTGAGAATTTTTTTACCTGTTGGTTTGTTGGCATTCTCTGTCGGTTTAGTCTTTTTCTGGATTGTCCTACATGCATATATGCTTTGATTTCTATGTAGTCGGGCTGTGCTTCTCTAAGTATTTGGGCGTACTGACTATGGTTTTGGTCGTTGTATCCGTTTACGAGTGTTATTCTTATTGCTGTTCGGCCGTTATGTTTTGGTAGTGTTTTGAGGGTTTTCTGTAGGTTTTGCCATCCATTTTTTTTGTTGGTCTGCATA
>NZ_MRZU01000005.1:27500-37500 GCF_002153915.1 Methanonatronarchaeum thermophilum | reverse complement strand
TGAAGTTTTCTAGAGTTGATGGCAAAGGAATTGAAATTTTAAAGAAAGATGGTTTTGAGGTTGCTGTTGTGAGTTCTGAGGGTTCAGGTATAATTGAAAAAAGAATGTCGAAATTAGGTATTGATGAAGTCCATATTGGAATAAAGGATAAATTAAGTGTATATAGAGATATTAAAGATAGATATGGGTTTAGGGATAAAGAGATATGTTTCTGTGGAGATGACATCCAGGACATACCTGTGATGAAGGAAGTTGGGTTCAGTTGCTGTCCTGCAAACGCACAGATTGAAGTAAAAAGAATTAGTGACTACATTTCACGTAAAAAAGGTGGAGATGGATTCGTTAGAGACATACAGAAAACACTAACTAAATAAATATCAACAAGGAGTTTTTATTATGAATAAAATTGTTATTGATGGTATTGAGATTTCTGAAGAAAGTGACCCGTTTTTCATAGCTGAGATTGGAATAAATCATAACGGCTCGCTCGATAATGCAAAAGAAATGATTGACATGGCCGCTGATTTTGATGCAGATGCTGTTAAATTTCAGAAAAGGGAGCCAGATATATGTGTACCGGAACACAAAAAAGACCAAGTTAGAGAAACCCCATGGGGAGACATAACCTACCTAGAATATAAAAAGAAAATCGAGTTCGGTAAAAAAGAATACGATGAAATCGATGAATATTGTAAAGACAAAGATATAGTCTGGTCGGCATCAGCATGGGACCTACCCAGCTTCGAATTCATAGAACAATATGACATACCATTCCACAAAGTAGCTTCAGCAAAACTAACAGACAAAAAACTCCTACAGAAAATAAAAAACACAGGAAAACCAGTTTTCTTATCAACCGGTGGCTCCACAATGCAACAAATAAAAAAAGCAGTTAAAATCTTTGAAGAATCCAATAAACTCGTAATAATGCAATGTAACGCAAACTATCCATCAGAAATCAATGAACTAGACCTAAACGTAATAAAAACACTGAAAAAAGAGTTCCCAGAACACATAATAGGATATTCAGGACATGAAAAAGGAATATCACCAAGCTTAGTGGCAGCAGCGTTAGGAGCTAAAGTAATCGAACGACACATAACAATAGATCGGGCAATGTGGGGAAGCGACCAATCCGCAAGCCTAGATAGACCAGGACTAAGAAGGCTTATACGAGATGTCAAAAACATACCAAAAATGCTCGGAAATGAAGAAAAAACCGTATACGAAAACGAAGAAAAAGTAATGAAAAAACTAAGAAACAAAAAAACACTTTAAGAATCTATTCATAATCTTTTTGTATACACTTGTTTAAGAATAGGTTAATAAACTTCTTTCTTATATTCTTTGAAAATATGTTTAGAGTTTTAAAAGAAAAGATTTTTTTGTAAATTGAGTCTTTATGACTATTCAAAAAATGAATTATTTTGTAGGCTTATTAACTAATTTGGCAATAATTTATAAAGATCTAGTAATTTTTTCGGATTAATGATAATTATTTTTAATTGAAAAACAATCATTTATAAATTTCAGTAGAATACTCTTTACCATGGGCTTTATAAGATAATAGTCATCATGAGGATATTGGCAAACTCTATTATATTTAATAAATGGTATTATATTTTTCTAAAGAAGCTCTTTATATACTTTTAAGTTTCTTTTAAAGACTTATGCTTATTAAATTTGAATTATATTTTCTTTATTAAATATGTATTTAATATTTTTGGTAGGAATCTATTAAACAGAAATTTCAATTTAAATAAAATATTCTGCAATAAAATAAAAATCAAAATGAATCGCTATATTAGAGTGAGATAATTTTTAAATTGAGGCCTATATTTCAATGGCCAGTCCAGACGTATAAAAAGAATTGAAATAAGTCCTATTTGCTAAATAAAATTTAAGGTTAGGTTATAAATAATATAAAAATAACTAACATTGGCTGAAATTTTTAGTTGGAACTAATAAATCAATTTTATCTAAAGTAGACAGCATCAGTGATTCAGTATATATTGATTATCATTACGATTATCGTTAAATGCTAAGAATATAACTAATAATTTACTAAGTTTTTTGTCATATGTACTTGATCTTTAATACCATGGCAGAAAAATAGCAATAATAATTAGGATTGAAAGTTTTTAAGTATCTAAAATGGCTTTAGTTGTTCTATCGGTTTAAAAATCTATGATAATGATTTGTAATCCTAAAACATTTTTCATGTAAAGCTATGCATAAAATGATTTATGTCTTTAAATTTAGATTCTTTAGTTATATCTTTATGAATAACTAGAATTTGTACAGGTATCTTCTCGATATTTAAGTGATTAGAAATAAATAGTCTGTGGATACCGTCATTCAGTAATAATTTTCCATCTCTTGAAATGCTCACTAAAATTTCGAATTTATTAAAACTTTTATTTCGACTATCTAATAATTTAGCTTCATTTTTAGTTTTGTATCCATTATTTTTTACATCTTTATACATTTTTTCAACAAATTTAAATCTATTGTACAATTCGTTTTTATCAGTACAACCAAAAACGTGGCCTCTTTTTTTTAGGTTATTAATGCAATACTTATAATATGTAGTTTCTTCCCACGCAAATCCGTAACAAAATTTCTGTTTTAAGCCATAGTAGGTTGGGTGTTTTTCCAATTTAATTTTTTTTAAATCCCAATCTCCACCTTTGATGTCACCGATATTTCGTTGAAAGGGTGTAAAACTATATAAACATACTTCTAATATACCTTTTGGATTAATCCAAAAAACCTCTTTAGGATTATGCCTAAGTGAAGAGCGATATAAGTGCTTGTTTATAAAATATTTGAGTTCCATCTCTGTTTTAAATTTTAATAATTCTAATTTTGTTTTGATTTCTGGTAGAAAATACAATTAGTTTCCTCCTTTATATTTTGAAATTCTATAAATAGATAATATAAATAGATAATATCAATATTAATTTATTGGGAGAATTCATTGAAATCAGGATGGTATTTTAAATTATTTTTATAGGCATATTCTCTTTTTTTGATCCACTTTCTATGTCTTGCTACTATTACTACGGGTATTTTAGCTATATCAAGTATTTTTGAGATACAAATCCTATGTCTTCCTCCTCTTATTAGGTACTTTCCATTTCTACTTATATCAACTTTTATCTCTTTTTGTGGAGCTCTTTTTAATTGTTTTTGACTTTTTAATCCTTTTGTTTTTATACTTTGATATAATCTATCTAAGTATTTAAAGTGTTTTTTTAAGGTCTTTATGTTTTTTATGTTTTTATAAAAGTAAACGTTGTTTTGAATTAATTTATAAATTTTTTTAAAAAAAATGGTTTTTTCCCATGGGATGTTTTTTATATAATGATTT
Organism: Methanonatronarchaeum thermophilum; assembly: GCF_002153915.1. Taxonomy (NCBI): domain Archaea; kingdom Methanobacteriati; phylum Methanobacteriota; class Methanonatronarchaeia; order Methanonatronarchaeales; family Methanonatronarchaeaceae; genus Methanonatronarchaeum; species Methanonatronarchaeum thermophilum. The sequence goes on along the minus strand of NZ_MRZU01000005.1, from coordinate 34,127 downwards.
TTTAGAGATTTGAAAAAAACTGTATTACGTATGTCATTTGAATGTATTAATTTATAATATTTATATTCATAATGAGCTAATGTATATTTCTGAAAGTCTTTTTTATCCCAATTCCCTCCTTGAATTGTACCAAAAGGGATTTTTGCATTAAAATACGGGCTTTTCAATCTACTCTCTCTCTCTTTATTTCATCAGAATCTATCCAAATAACTTTAAATAAATTTATAGGAGCTTTGTACCCGTCTTTATATTTTTTCAAATTATAGCTATGATTTTTTATGTAGTTTTTAAACGTCTGAAATAGATTTAACACCTAAAAAACCCCCTTCTACCCGCTATCTTACTATTTTATAGCTTCGTAAATAAGCATTTTTGAATTATTTTGGGCCCAAAAACTTTTTTCTGGTAGATTTAATTCAAATAAATTAATTGTTTCTAACATGTTTGAGAATATTTCATTTTCTCTTTTTTCAATAATACTAAATTCATCTTGAAGATTTTTATTGGGAAAGAAATAGTCAATTACTTTTATGTAAGTACGGATAGAATTATTCCACTCATATTCATTGATTGCTTCTATAGCTTTTAATATATTTTTTGGTTTTGCTGGAGTTTTTTCCATCTCATTGGGTTCAATATCAACATTAGATTGGAGTAAAATAACTTTATCAATTTTTGAGCTATATTCTACATTTAGATTAATAGGTAAATCTTTTAAGCTGTATATCTTTTTATGACTTGTGTCCAAATAAAAATCAGAGGTAAACCATAAGGCTTTTTTAAAGAAACCTTTTTCTTGTAGGTTTCCATTTTCGCTACAAACATTTTTAATTTTTTTTCCCAGTTGCTTTTGTTTTTTCCTTAAATAATTATTATCTTTTAGTTCAGGAAATGCTTCATAATTATACTCCCCCATATGTATTGCTAAAGGGTAAGCCATAATATTCCCTTTAGAATCTATCCAAACTCTATCGTCTGAAATAAGTTTCGCATCCTTTTTAAGCAAACTCAAAAGAGTATTGGTTTTACCTGTATTTCTCCATGCAGGAAAACATAAAGTTTCACCTTTAATTTTTACTGAAGCTGCATGGATCATTGCTAGGTCATCTTTAATTAGGCTTTTTCTTAAAGGATATTCAATAAATTTTGATAAGTATGTATGACTAGTATCTGGGCTAATCAAAATTTCATTTAAATCTCGGTTTAAAAGAATTGGAGATCTTTGATTTTCTTTTATAACTACGTATTCACCAGCAACCGCAAAAGTTGATCCTAAATTTTTCTCTATTTTTGGTAAACTTTCTATAGGCTTGATATCTATCTTAAAATCTGGGCTTTCAGATTCCCCTTCAAAATAACTGAAATATTTTTTTAGGTTTATTATTGAATTAGAATTTCCTATTAGATTGATTTGAACCTTGTCATATAAATTAATCGAAGCCATACTTTAGACTTAATTTTTATTATTTAAATTTTTTTTGTAAACAAAATTAGTATAGGGATAATAGTATACGCATACTTACATACTTAAGTATTGAATGAAAACCCACACTTGGTTTGGGAAATTAGTAAAAATTGTCTAAATATCAACTAAGTGAAAAAATAGGTTATTTTAAAAATAATGAGTGATATGTTGTAATGAAACTAGAAATAATTAGATGTTAATATATGGAAATCGTTAATTAAAAATGAAGCGCTATAGTGTGATTTTTTGATTGGAATAATGAGTTCATTTATGTTTATATTGATTTTATTACTGGTTTATTTGAAATAATTTTGGATGTAATTAAGTTTAAATCACTGTTCTTTGTAATCCCTTTCTTTTTTATTTTGCTTTTTATATTTTTTTCCCCATCGTCATATTTATGAATGTTAAATTCTATGTGTTTTTTGTTGAATAGGAAGTAAAAATATCTTTTTGCTAATTTAGTCATTTTTTTATTCATTTTAAGCTGTTCGGTGTTTTCTATATATTTTTTATATTCTTTGATATCATTGGGGTCGTATGTAAATCCAAGACCTCTGTAGTGTGTATCACCTACTACAATTACTGGAACCTCATTAAATGCCATTTCTAGGCCTATAGTTGAGTTATATACTATTCCAGCATCTAGTGTTTCAATTAAACTGTATGGGTTTACATCAGTATCTGGTTCTAATACGCTTATGTTAGAGTATTTTTCGTTTGATAAGTCATATCTATTTGATATCCAACTTAATACATCCTCTTTTGTTCCACGTATCTTTTCTGCGGGGTGTGTTTTAATTATTAGTTTTTTAGAATTAGATTTAGAGAAATAGTCTATAGTGGTTTCTAGCCATTTAAATGGACTATCAAAAACGATGTTTTCAGCACTTAAAGAACCATCCCACATTAGATTAGTAAATAGACCTATTTTGGTTTTATCAGATTCGATTTTTTTACTATTTGATGCATATTTTGTGTAATCTGTGCCTGTTTTACCTTCAGAACGATTTTTATAATGTTCTTTTACCCATTTATTCTCTTCAGATGAAATTTTTTCTGACAAATGTTTTTTAATTATTTTTTTATCCGAAAACTGAGCCATCGGAGATCTATTACTGATTCGACCGAATATAATATGGTTTTCCCTATATCCGCCTGAATGAGAATACGCTGGAACATCATTTTTTTTAGAAACTTCCATAAATATGCCACCATATATATAAGCTGGATGACTAGCGATTGTAGCGACAAAAGAATGATTTTTAAATATCTTTTCAGCAACATCCACACAGATTATTCCACTCCTGAAAAGTCTGTTATAAACTTTCTCATTTTTTTTATTGGATAAATCAATAGTATATCTTCTTAAATACCGACGTGTAGAGGCTTCAACATAATTATCTATTGGAACATCTTTGTATTCCGACATATCTTTAGATATAATATCTTTATCTATACTTTCATTAGAGCTTTTTTCGGGCAAAAAATCCGTAATAAAATTAGTTTCAATACCGAATCTTTTACACCATTCTTTTCCTCGATTGATACATAAAGAACAAGCAGCTTTATTATCCATAACTAGTTCTTTACAGTGGCATAAATCTAGTTTCCCATCACAAAGTAAAAAAAAAGGTTTATATCTTTTGGTTTTAAAAGCGTGAGCTAAAATACATTTTCTATACATATGGCTCAACATATGGCCTTCTATAGCTGGAAAAAAGACTTTACCTCGATAATCTCCTTCTAATTTAAATTCTTTAATTTCTTCATCTACTTTGGGAATATTATTTGAAATGTCGTCATAAATCCTACTTAAAATACCATCTAAACCTACTTTATGAGAAAATCTTAAAACATCTTTTTTGAATTCCATATTGCTTCTGAATTTATTTTTCTATAGGTAAAAAATTATGGTATTTATATAAAAATATGGATTTTTTTGGTTTACCATAATTTCCCAAATTTTTCATCGTATTTTTTTGGTTCAAAACTATTAGTTCCTGAAGCAGGTGCTACAGTCATCTCTCCGAAAACAATTTGATCGTCATTAAGGTTGTATAAATCTACTCGTATGAAATCAAAATTTTCTCCTAATTTTTCAGCAATTTCTATCATTTCTTTTAGTTTATTTGGGCGTTTAATCTTTGGCCCTACCTTGTAATCTTTTTTAAAATCTTTAGCATTCCAATTTTTGTCAAAAAATCTTCTTTTATGTGAATTTGAATGTCTGTCAAAATCAACATGTATATATTTTACATTTCCATGGAATACATAAAATTTGTAATCTTTAGGTGGATTATTGTCATTTTCTTTTAGATATTCTTCAATAATAATTCTAGGTTTAATTTTTTGATACCAATATTCACCCATGATTTTACCATGTGTTTCAGATAACCATTGTTTACATTTTCTTTTAATTTTATTTTTATTTATCTCATCGTTTTTGTCAACCAAAAGTACAGGCCCGCTGAGGTGTGTAGGTTTAACTACAAATTCGTTGGGTAACTTTTCAAAAGACAGATTTTCCGGATTTTCAACAACTTGATAAATATCTGGTAATATATCTTCACTAACTTTTTTCTTTACATAATCTCTCACCCTCCACTTATCTTCAACTATTGAGAAAATTTCTTTATTAGTTAAAAGCTTCCTATGCATAATTTTTTCATTAAAAGTTTGAGGCTCCTTTATATCGGGCCAATATCCTAAATTTAAAAACATCCATATTTTTTGATGCATTAAATCTCCCATAATGGACTTTAAAAATGGGGAAATCGAACTACTAACCAGTATATAACTAGAACCTTCCCTAAATAAGGAATTTAATCCCTCTTTTGAATATATTCTCTTAATAGAACTTATTTTATTTTTCATTTAAAAACCTCTTATTTAGTTAAGAATTTTTATCTTCAGATACGAAGTTTTTATTCTTTAGAATGTCATGCAAATCTGGATGATTTAAATTTATTTTAGCTTTTTTACTTAATTCTTCAATGTAATCAGCTTCATATACCTCTTTACGGATTTCTTGCCATTTTTTATGCCTCACCAGTATTCTAGCAGGGATTTTTTCTATTTTGAGAACTTTAACGATACAGAGCCTATGTTTTCCATCGTCGAAAATAAAATTTCCATGTCTATCTATATTTAATGCGATTTCATTATGCTGAGGGGGGATTCTCAAAATTTTTTTCAAAATAGATGTATTCTTCTGTTTAAACTGATTTTGAGATTTATAACCATTTTTTTCAATACTTCCAAGAATTTTTTTTAATTTAAATTCCTTTTTTTTGGCATGTTCTTTATCTTTTTTTTTAGCTAAAATTTCATAACATGAAGTTTCTTCCCATTTTTCCCCTCCTAACCAATTTTTAACACATTTATAAAAAGTATAGTTTTCAAAATAGCCTATTTTTTCTTTTTCTCTTAATCTAAAATATCCAATTTCATCTTCAGATATCTTTTTATCCCAATTACCATCTCTAATAAAAGTCCCATATTCTGAAATCGTTCGATAAAAATGAGGAACTTTTAAAAACTCTATTTTTTTAGGATTTACTTCAATAACCTTGTATGGCTTGGCCATACTCTCTCCATATTTAAATGTATAAATCATATAGTTTATTTTAGAATATATGTAACCACTTAAATTTAAAAAAATCAGATAAATGAAATGTAAAATAGATTTGACTAAACCTATGAAACCATCATCCTTAAATTTATAGATAGCTTTTAGGATGTATATTTTAAACTTATTTTTTAAAAGATTTAACAAAAAGATTAACATCACTCCAGTATTTTTTGATTTTGAGATTTATAGACTTTACTAAGACTTTACTAAAATAAAAATAAAAAATTTATTTTATATGTTAAATATTCTATTCTGTAAATAATTCTTCCAAACCTTTTTCAAATATATTTTTTTAAATTTTTTTCAGGTTTAACCTCTTTTTTCGAAATTAAAAAGTATTTAAACTAAAACAAACCTTAAAATATGTAACTGTAAAAAACTTTTTTACGAACACGATATAAACCATTCATAGAAATTAAATTATTAAATTATATTCAATTCAGATGTCCATGATAAAATCGAAACTTGAAATACTAAGTAACTATTTAAGGTAATCCAGATTTACTCATCATTTGATATTTATATTCGTATAAGTACTTTTTATTTATAGTTAGAATCATAATTTATAATCTTTTTTGTCAAGTCGAAACTCTTCATGTAAGCTTCTTAATGCACTATTAGTTTCATGTTTTTTTACCACAAATGAAATGTTAAATTCAGATGAGCCTTGGCTAATCATTATTATGTTTATTTTTTCCTGTCCCATTGCGGTGAATACTCTTCCTGCGATGCCTGGTGTTCCGGCCATTCCACTGCCAACAACTGTTATAACTGATACTTCAGGGTCGTGTGTTATTTCTTCGATAGTGTTATCTGAAAACTCGGTTTCTAGTGCTTTGATTGCCCGTGAGAGGTCTTTTTCGTCTACTAGTAGGGAGATTGTTGGTTCGGATGAGCCGGTGCTTATCATTATTATATTTATATCGGCGTCTGCTAATGCCCCGAAAGCGTCTGCTGCGATGCCTGGTGTTCCTATTATGTCCATCCCGCTTATGTTTACGAGGGCAACGTCACGTTCAGCAGAAACACCCTTAACAACACCCTCTACTTTTTCTTCATCTTTAACTATCAAGGTACCTTCAAAACCAGGAGTAAATGTATTTTTAACCCTTACAGGTATGTTTTTCTCTATTGCTGGCTCTATACTCTTTGGATGTAGTACTTCTGCTCCAAAAAAAGATAGCTCCATCGCTTCTCGATATGAGATGCGTCTGAGAGTCTGGGCTTCTGGAACAACGCGAGGATCCGTTGTTAGTAATCCGTCTACGTCTGTCCATATCCAGATTTCATCTGCTTCAATTGCACGACCTATCGTGGATGCGGAATAATCACTTCCGCCCCGACCAAGCGTCGTGATATCCCCATTTTTCGAGCACCCTATAAAGCCAGTGATAACTGGTACAGATTCTTCTAAAAGAGGTAAAACACTTTCTTTGATTCTTTTGTTACTTTCTGAAAGCGGTATAGCACTACCATAACACTGATTCGTAATGACGCCTGCTTCACGCCCAGTTAGGTGTTTTGAGGG
>NZ_MRZU01000005.1:0-20000 GCF_002153915.1 Methanonatronarchaeum thermophilum | reverse complement strand
GGTATCTTTCTGAAAGTTATGATAGAAATTATGTTAAGAAAGCTCGTGATCATATTTGTGATGGGGATTTTGTTTGGTGTCACTCTACAAGGCTTGCAATTGATTTGCATCGTTATATGGATAGGGATGATTTTATTACAGTCCACGGATTGTGGGGGCTTATCCCTAGGAGTTCGGATAGCTGGTTTAAATACCAGAGGAATCGTGTAGCTGAATATTTATTCTTTAAGTTTATGTGTAAATCCAATGTTACCGTAGTTTCTCCTTATTCAAAAAGGAAGTTGGATGGTTTTGTTGATCCTTTTTATGTTCCTAATGGAGTAGATTTCTCTGGATTTAAGAATTTTAAGAAAGATAAGAAGGCTGTGTATTTAGGTAGGCATCACCCTCAAAAGGACATTGGGTTTGTTACTGAAATCTCAAAGTATTTGGTTTCAAAGGGTTATAGAGTCCATATTGGTGGTAAAACCAATAAATATTCACTTCAGGATACATGGGATTCGATAGATGGCTTAAGTTACGGATATTTGGATCAAGATGAAAAGAATAGATGGTTAAGGGGAAGTAAATTCTTAATACAGCCTTCTAAATGGGAGGGTTTTCCTTTAACTTTACTAGAGTCTCTAAAATACAAATGTATACCTATAATTAGGGATTACTCCGAATTAAGCAGTATAGATTTATCTAAATATTTTATTTTTATAGATAAAGAAAATTATAAAGAAAAAATAGAAAAAGCTTTTGAAATTAACCACGACTTCAATGAACTTGAAAAACTACTTAAGAGTAAGTATAACTGGAAAAAAATAATTGAAAGATATGACAAGTTGTTTAAAAAAAATGATTAATAGATTTTTACCCAATTATATTGAACTATACTTAATTTTCTCCTTAAATTATAGATTTAAATCGATTTAAAAATTCAGTTGGGATGTATGATGAAAAAAAATAGAGATATGGCTGTTTTCATTCCGAGTTCTGGTGCAGCAGGTGATATGATTGTAGGCAGTTTGTTGGATGCAGGAGCTAATGTAGATTTAGTTTTAGGAAAAATGAAAGAAGTTGGAAATAAAGCTGGTGAGATTAATGTTAATGTCTCAAAAACCGATAGAAACTCCATTTCCGGGTTAAGAGTTGAAATTGATTCTACAGATTCAAAATTAAGATTTGAGGATATGGTTCAAATAATACAGAACTCTAATTTAAGCCGCCAAAGTAAAAACAAATCTATTCAAATACTGAAAAACCTTAAAGAGGCTGAAGATAAAGTTCACAATTCTTCATCTGAATTTCATGAGGTTGGTAAAGCAGACGCTCTAGCCGATATCGTTGGCTCGGTAGTAGGCTACTACGATTTAAAATTGGATAGTAGAAAGATATACTGTACAGAATTAAAAGTTGGAGGAGGATATACCAAAACTCAACATGGTTTATTATCTGCACCAACACCTGCAACACTTAATATTTTAAAGGAAAATGATATGAAGTTCTCTGGAGGCCCCGTTAAACAAGAGATATTAACGCCAACTGGAGCCGCAATACTATCTGTTTTCGTTGATAAGTATGTAGAAACTATTCCCCATATTAAAATAACCGATATTGGGCGTGGCGCAGGAAAAAAGGAACTCGAAGTACCTAACTTATTAACAATATGCATAGGAGAAGGGGAGAAAAATCTAATTGAAGACACTGTAACCTCCTTCGAGACCAATATAGATGATGTTGAGGGAGAAGAAATTGGATACTTGATCGATAAACTACTAAAAGAAGGTGCCCTTGATGTTTCAGTTATACCAGCTTTGATGAAAAAAGGTAGAATAGGCAATATCTTAAAAGTCATATCCAGAAAGGAAGATTTAGAAAATTTATCTGAAATTGTAATAAAAGAAACAGGCACTCTTGGAGTCAGAATATCTAGAGATAAACATAGATTGATAGCTGAACGTAAATTTAAAATTGTAGAAGTATTCAATGAAGAAGTTAATGTCAAAATAGGTAAATTTAGAAACGGCGAAATATTTGATATTTCTCCTGAATATGAAGATTGTGTTAAAATTGCCGAAAAAACAGGTACTCCACTTAAAGAAGTTAAAACAAGAGCCTTACTTAAAGCTAAGGAGGATATCAATTGAATATACCAACAGGAATTGATGAGATTGATAATTTATTATCAGGAGGACTTAAAAAAAACTCCATTACACATATTTACGGAGAATCGGGTTCAGGTAAAACAACTTTTTGCCTCCAAGTAGCAGCTAAAATAGCGAATAAAAAAACAGTAATTTATATTGCGACCCCTAGATTCTCAGCTGAAAGATTTAAACAAATAATAAATGAAAAAAACCCTAAAAAAATCGCATCAAATGTCATAGTTTTCCAAACAAACTCATTAACAAAACATGAATCAGCCGTAAAAAACATCAAAAATATAACCGAAAAACACGACATCGGATTAGTCATCCTAGACTCTCCAGCATACATAGGATTCAACGACAAACAAAATAACTTCGATATGATTGATCAAATCCTATATCTATTAAGTATAGCCAAAAAACAAGAATTCCCAATCCTACTTTCAAACCAAGTATATACAGATATCAACAAAAACAAACTTATCCCAGTTGGTGGAAAACTAATAAAAGATATTTCATACGACACCATAAAAATTGAGAAAATGAAATCAAATATGCGAAAATTTATCTTAGAAAAAAAAGATAACAAAAAAAGCTGTAAAACCTTAATCATTAAAAAAAGAGGATTCGAATAAAATTAGAAAGTGAAATTATATAACTAGAAATTTAAAAATAAATGATCATTTAAGTATGAAAATTCTAAATATCACTCATCAGTTTCCCCCTAGATCATTCGGAGGAATGGCTTATCATGCTTTAAATTTATCTAAAGCGCTATCAGAGATTGGTAATGAAGTTCATGTTTTAACCATAGAGAATGCTAAAAACCTCAATTTCTGTGATGAAATATATAACAAACTAAATCTTCATTACATCCCAGTTAGCGATTTATTATCTATAAAAGATACAGATTTTTTGAAGAAACTATATTTTATGATTAAACTTAAAAAGAAAGTAAATAATTTAATAGAAAATGAAGGTTTTGATGTAATACACTCTCATGGAAATTCAGCGGCATTAATCGAACCTAAAGCCCCTTTAATAACTAAATGCCATAACATATGGATTAATCAGCTTTCTTTACCAATTAACAAAAGCCTACTTTACAAAAATTATATTAAAGGGGAGATTTTTTTTGAGAAAAAAATTTTGTCAAAATCTAGTAAAATTATAACCGTAAGTAGAATGCTGTCCAATTCGATATATAGTGAATATGGTTATGATTCAAACGTTTTGCATAATGCTGTGCCTACTATACCCACTAATATAAACTCTAATGACCTTAGTAAAAAGGATGAAGTATTAATGGTGGGTACATTTACAAAACGTAAGGGCTGTCATCTAATTCCTGAAATTGTTAATGAAATCTCGAAAAGAAATTTAAAACTAATACATATCGGAGAGGTTAGAAATAAAACCCTTTTTGACAAAGTTATAAAACAACTAAAAAGAAAAAACAATATAGATTTTTTTTCACATAAACCTCACATCGAGAAACAAAAAGATTTATATATCCACTATTCAAACGCCAAATTATTGATACATCCAGCGATTTATGAACCATTTGGGAATGTACCTATTGAGGCCATATCTTGTAAAACCCCCGCTTTAGTGTCTGATAAATGTGGTTGCTCTGAATTAGAAGAAGAATTTGAGTTATTGAAAACCTCCAATCTAGATAACTTTGTAAAAAGTATTCTTGATGTAATAGATATTTTTGAAAATAAAGATTTAGAAGAATACAATCAATATAACAAAGATTATACTGATTTAGCAAGAGAAACTGAAATGATATTTAAAGAATTAATTTAAAAAAACAAAAACTATATATTTCTCGTATAAAAAACACCTAAAGATAATATTTGATGTTGGTGCAATGATGACCTTGGCCTGACAGATTTGATGAAGAAGATTTTGAGTGCTGAGCACCAACATAAAAAACTTTCCATTCTTTCTAAGTGGAAACTTTAATAGAAATTACTTTACTAATTTTTTTCATACATAACCATTATTTCTTTAGTGGTGGTACTGTCTTCGGATTTTTTATCAGCTCTAAACCCTATGAACCTAGGAAATCTAATTGCAATCCCCTCGTTCCCTATTGTATCTATACCTGCTGTGTGAACTGGACTTTTTGTTAATTCAGCACCTAATACTTCAACTACAAACTCCGGTTTAAACCACTGGTCGGGCTCTATCTTTGAAGAGACTCTCGCTGGTTTTTTTTCAGATTCAAATGGCTTTAGTTTTTCTGGTAGTTCTTCTAGTGTTTCGTCTGAGAATCCGGTTCCCAGTTTGCAGACGGTTTCAAAGATGTCTTTCTGTTTGTTGTATGCAGCGCATAATAGAGCGCCATATAAACCTGATCTTCTTCCTCTTCCTGCGAACCCACCGACTACTGTTAGGTCTACGGTGTCGGACATCCTTGTCTCATAGTCTTTTTTCCATTTTATCCATAACCACTCTCTGGCTCCGGCTCTATAGATCGAGTCTTTGGAGCAGGATTTAATCATAATTCCCTCCTGCCCTTCATCTACCGATTTATTGAAGAATTTTTCTACTTCACGTAACTCGGTCGTCTTGATTATATCTGAGCATTTTACAATTTCATTTTCGGATATTGTTTGTTCAAGCTTTTTGCGTCTTTCTGGAAATGGTTTATCAAGCAAACTATCTTCTTTGTACAGCATGTCGAATAGGAAGATTTTTACTGGGATTTTTTCTACATATTTCTGGATGTCGTATTTTCTTTTACGCTGCATTAATGTCTGGAAATCCTGTAGCTCTCCATCTTTGTAGGCAACTGCCTCCCCCTCCACAATAACCTCTTTACTACCGATGGATTGATTTATGGCTTTTACTACATCTGGGTATTGATGGGTTATGTCTTCCATTCGTCTTGAATAGATCTTTACCTCATCATTTTTCTTGTGTATCTGCATCCGCTCGCCATCGTACTTAACTTCAGCAGCAAACCTATCTTCAAGTTTATCTTTAACTTCATCCAGGTTTTCGAGTCTCTGCGCCAACATCATCCTTATCGGCCGACCTACCTCTACCTCTATATCCTCGAGACCTTTGTGTCCTTTATAGGCTAGCTTTTTGCCTACAAGGCCGACGTCGCTTGAAATGTTGTAGGCACGTTCAACTTCAGGCCGATTCTTTTTATCTCCTGTGTAGGTTTTTGCTAGTGTGTCAAGTAATGTCATGGCTCCGATTCCAAGCCTTAGCTTACCCAGTGATATACGAACGATGTAACGGGCACCAACCTTATCTGCGCGGGTTATAAGACCTGCTAGTGTTCTGAGTTTTTTGTCGTAGGAGCCTGATCCCTCAAACCTACTGATGTCTTTTAGGCCCTGATGAACTTCTGTTACGGTTAGTTCTTTTTGTTCTCCGAAAAATGAGTTTAAGGTCTTTGTCTCGCCAGAGATTTTTTCTGCGACAGTTCCAAGGTCTCCAGTTTCTCGGAAGAGTTCCTGGACCTCCTGTTTTGATTTGGAGGATGCGATTGAGATCGCTTTGGCAACCATCTTGTTACCGAGACCTAACACCTCCTCTTCATACTCCGCGTTTATCTGGCCAAGAACCAAGTAACAGACAATATCCACTTCACTATTTGGGGTTTCCTTGAATAGGTCTACAAGGATATCGGTCATCTCATTTCGAGACCTGGTTTCCTCTAGCTGGAGGAAATAACTGGTTAGTTCCGAGAAACTTAATGATCGAGACATGATATAGGTTTAGTTTTTTTGTTGGTTTTTTATGTGTTTTAGGGCTTTTTTTGCGTCTTCCTTCTTCAAATCAACTTTATATTCCTCTAGAAATTGTTTTAGTTGGTTGTGGTTGATTTCGGGGTGCTTTTTGGCTGTTTTTAGTAGTTGGTTGTAGTTTCTTTTTGGGTAGAATTTTTTTTTGGTTTTTTGTATGAGTTTTTCCATTTGTTTTTGGGTTATTATGTTTTTTTGTGTGGCTTGTTCTAGGTTGTATCGTATGTTTATTAGGGGTGTTGAGAGTGGTTGGTAGTTTTGTGGTGAGTATGTGAGTGCGACTTCGTCGTCTGAGTTTATTGTTCCTTGTTTGTATCTTTGGTAGATTTCGCCGATTCCTTTCATTCCGTATCGGTCGAGTTCTGAGGCTCTGAGCGCTCCCATGCTTGAGGCTCCGATGACTTTTATGTTTTTTTGGAGTGTTTGAAGTATTTCTCTGTGTGATACTGAGCAGTCTTGTGAGAATACTCCGTCTATTAGGCAGATTGTGTGTGGGTTTTGTTGGCTGGTTTTTTTGATGTCTCCTCTTTCTGCTGGGGGTCTGTAGTCTGCCTTTAGTATTTTTTTGGCTTGTTTATGTTTGAGGCTTGGCCCCACGAACACAACTACCTTTTTGTCTGGCATTGTGGCATCTCCTTCCTATTCTTTCTGGGTCTACTGCGAATACTTCTAGTCCGGGTATAATTACTCGGACTACTGGTACTTCTATTTCTGGTAGGGTTAGGTTTACGAATATTGCTTTTTGTATTCCGTTTTTGTTTAGTTGTTTTAGTGTGTGGGTTATGTCGTCTATGAAGTCGTCTTTTATGTATGAGATTTTTTCGAGGTTTTGGTATTGTTTGGTGTTTTGGTTGTTGAACCAATGTTTGTTTTGGTTTTTTACGGTTTTGTATTTTAGTTTACGTTTGTTGTCTCCTTTTAAGGTGTCTTCTCGTGCTCCGTGTATCTGGGTTGCTCTTGATTGGGCTACTTCTGTTATTGCTCTTTTTATTGCAACTCTAGCGTCGGTGTGTGTGCCCATTCCGATTGTTAGTAGGGCAGGGTCCTGTAGTTTGTTGTCTTCTGAGACTGCTGCAAATGTAGGTATTCCGATGTCGTTGGTTAGGTCTCGAATTATTATTGAGATATCTTGTTGTTCGAACTTCTCGATTAATTTGTTTATTTCTTGGTTTTGTAGGTTGATTTTGGGGCCTGTGTCTCTAGCTGCTTCTGCAAGTGACCACGCGTCTCTCTCGATAACTTCTGTTAATCCATGGAATACTGCTTCTTCCAGAATGTTTCCGCTTGCCAACCCATTTGTATTCGTTTGGAATAGTCCACTGCCTTTTTTACCTGGAGACAAGGGATGGAAAACTGCGTTTGCAGGAACATATATCTCTTCATCTTGCATCATGTCATAGCCTTTAATCCAAGATATACGAGCCATCAATGGGTTTGGCGTAGTTTCCGGCAATATTAGGGTTCTTGGGTCTAAGACATTTGTTTTTTGAGTTAGGTTAGAGTAACTGTCGAAAACCAACTCTCGATCATGAAGTTCTGAAGAGTATCGCTCTATTCCCTCCATAATAGCTGAAGCTTTAGCCTCCGCTTCAGTACTGCCCTTGCCATTGTACACCGAGATAGCGCCCTTCTCAGCGGTTGGCCGGATACTTGAGTATACAGGTATTCCAACTCGGTCTAAACCTGTTATGTCGGCAACCCTGGTTATACCCACATCCTCCTTTAAAGGCTCGATTTTCTCCAAAGTCTCTTTAGGAGGTATAACCCTGTGTGTACCATTTATATAACCTTTTTTTGTAGTATCAATGTTCATATTATCAACTAATAATGACCTTTAGACTTAAGATATTACATTATAATTTTTTTGGATATGGTTTTGGCTGGTTGGTTTGTTTTTGGTTTATAGGTTGTTTTTTCTGACGTAGTATGGTAGTGTTTCTTTGTTGAATTTTTGTATGAATTCTCGTGTTTTTCTGTCGCTTGCGTTGCCGCTTCCGAATATGTCCCCGTGTATGTTTCTTAGTCTGTCTAGGTTTCTTTTTTGGTGTATTTTTGCTATGATTGCTGCGGCGCAGACTATGTCCCATTTTTCTTCTGCTCGGTGGTTTATGTGTAGTTTGATTTCTCGGCTTTGGCCGTTTAATCCCTGTGTTATTCTGGTTCTCAACATTTTAGTGGTTGGATAGTAACAGTCTATGTATAGGTGGCTGGGTGATATCGAGTTTATAAGTGAGATTATCGATTTGTCTTCGATTTCCTGTAGTGGTGTCCCGTTTTCTTTCAGTGACTCAATCTCTGTTGGCGAAATAACTATGGTTCCAGTTTTAGCGATAGAAAAAATTTCATCCCCCAACCTCTGAATAGCGTTTCGATTTAGTTTTTTAGGATCTCTTAAGTCGAGAGAACTTAATAAAGAAAGTTCTTGATTATCAACCAATACGTATCCGATAATAAGGGGTCCAACAGCCTCTCCAACACCAACTTCATCTATACCTAAATAAGATTCTTCCATCTTCAAAAATAAATACTACCTCAACCAATAAAACATTAGTCCAAAAACCATATGTATTAAAAAGTTTTGGAGTTATTTTCTATGCCAAATTCGAGTTATTTTCTTTGCTTAAGAGTTTGTTTATCTAGTTTTTTCCGGGCTTTTTATTCTGTTTTGTTTATAATATTGTGTGGGAGGTCCTTTGTTTGAGTAGTCTTAGGAAGTTGTTTGTTGTTTCGGTGTCTGTTAGTGTTGTTACTTTGGCGTTGATTTTGTTGTTGATGGAGGGTGAGGATCTTTTGGTTAGTTTAGGGGCTGTTGACCCTGTTTTTTTGGTTTTGGCTGTTGTTCTTCATGTTGTTGGTTGGGTTTTTTGGAGTTTACGTATCGATGTTTTCAGTCGTGCTTCTGATATTAAGTTGGGTTTGAGGAAGAGTTTTGAGATTGTGGTGTCCAGTACTTTTGTTGCTAGTATCACTCCGTCGTATGCTGGTGGTGAGCCGTTGCGTGTTTATTTGATTGGTAAGGAGAAGGGGTATGCTGGTCGTGCGAGCGCTATTGTTTTTGCTGAACGTGCCCTTGATTTTGTATTCATAATCTTGTTCGCTTTAGTTGGTATGTTTTATTTGAGGGAACAGTTCGATCAGATTGCAAACCTAGATATCGCTTTCACAATGGGAGCCATTATACTCGGTTTATCGGTTTTTGGTTTAGTTTTAGGGTTTTTCAAACCACATTTGATCAAAGGTTTTTTCAGTAAATTTGAGAAACCGATTGAGAATTTTAGAGAAGGGACAATGGAAAAAATCTATAGAGAGATCGACTCTTTCCATAGAATATTATGGATGTTTATTCGGCAAAAAAGAAAATACCTACTTGGGGCATTTTTCTTAACAGTTGTATATTGGAGCATCCACTTCAGTATTCCGTATATACTTTTTGTTGGGATGGGTAGCCAGGTCGATTTCTTTACCGTTTGGTTCGGATACTTCCTTGTATTACTATTCTTGTTGATACCATTAGCTCCAGGCGGTAGTGGTATGGCAGAAGTTGGAGGGTTTGTAGTGTATTCAGCACTAACCGGCGCAGCTTCAATAGGAGTATTAGTGTTACTATGGAGGCTATCCACGTATTATGTAAATCTAATTGTGGGGGGTCTGTTGATCGGTAAGGTAATCAGAGATATTTCAGTTGTTGAAGAAAAAATCAAAGAACCTGTTGAGGAAATGGAAGGAAAAACTGTTAGAGAAATCGAATAAAAAAATACCAAAAATTTATGGGAGGGGTTTGGCGTGGGTTCTCGGGTTGTTTTTAAGTAGTTTTGTTGGTTGGGGTTGGTGTTTGTTATTTTTGTTGGTTTTGTTGGTTGTTTTTCCAGAATTCTCCTAGTTTTACTACGTTTCCTATTACTGTGACTGCTGGTGGTTTTAGGCTTTGTTTTTCTGCGATTTTTGTTATGTTTTTTAGTTTTCCGTGTATGACACGTTCTTTTTTTGTGTATGCGTTTTGGAATGATGCTACTGGTGTTTCTGGGTCTTTTACTTTTAGTATTTTTTTGACTATTTTTGGTAGGTTTCCTACGCCCATTAGGACTACTATTGTTTCTGCGTGTGAGATTTGGTCCCATTTGATTGTGCTTTCTTTTTTGTTTGGGTCTTCGTGGCCTGTTACTATTGCTAGTGATGATGATACGTTTCTGTGGGTTACTGGGACTCCGAATCTGGCGGGTACTGAGATTGCGGTTGTTACTCCTGGTATTATTTCGTATTTTAGGTTGGCGTTTCTGAGTGATAGCATTTCTTCTCCTCCGCGTCCGAATAGGAATGAGTCGCCGCCTTTAACTCGTGCTACTGTTTTTCCTTTTTTTCCTCGGTCTACCAATATTTCTTCGATTTCGTGTTGTTTTAGTTTGTGTTTGTCTGCTTTTTTTCCTGCATCTATTATCTCTGCGTCCTTTCTAGCTTTATCTAGTATTTTTTTGTCTATCAAGCGGTCGTGTACAACTACGTCTGCTTTTGATATTATGTCTAGTCCTCTCTGGGTTATTAGGTCGCTGGAGGGTCCAGCTCCGATTAAATATACTTTACCTGTCATTTTCAAACACATCGTTTTTATCCATTATCATTCTAGCTGCTTTTCTACCGATTTTTTCTGCATTTATAGGGTCACCTACTACCTTGACTCTCTCCCCAATCTCTATGTGTTCAAGGGTGAAAACCAGTTTTTCACCTACCTGTCCGTAGGCACCTACCGGTGTTGTGCATCCATAACCAAACTCGTTCATGGCTGCTCGTTCAGCAAAAACTGAATACCGTGTCGGCTTATGGTCTACCGCACTACATATTTCTTCCATTTCTCTATCGTTTGCTCGGCATGTTATGCATAATGCGCCTTGTGCAGGCGCGGGCAATGTTTCTGGAACTTTAAATCGATAATCAATCTTATCCTCCAACCCTAATCTATGTAAACCGGCTTCAGCCAACATAACAGCATCCACATCACCCTCTATCGCTTTACGTATCCGTGTGTCGATATTTCCTCGAATCGACTTAAGTTTAAGGTCGGGCCTTAACTTCTTGATTATAGCTTGCCGTCTAGGACTTCCAGTACCTATAACACCGCCTTCCGGTAGTTCATCTAATGCACCACCAACCAACACATCGTTCGCAGCCCCTCTCTCTATATAGCCGGAGATCATGATCTCACTGCGCATTCGGGTAGGTACGTCTTTGCAGCTGTGAACTGCTAGGTCGATAGCATCGTTGAGCAATGCTTCATCGAGCTCCCTAGTGAAAACACCCTCACCCTCGATATCCTCTATCGATTTCCAGTTTTCTTTATCACCAAGTGTCTCAAGCGTCTGAATACTATAGCTACGGCCGGTCTCCCTCTCCAGTATTTCAACTACCTTCTCAGTTTGAGCTTGTGCAAGCCGGCTTTTCCTTGTTCCAACACGAATCATAATACTTTCTCCAACACATCACTAGCAATATCAACAGTATCTTCTATCTCTCTATCTGAATGCACATATGATATGAAGCATAACTCGTATTGGGAAGGCGGTAGATACACGCCATTCTTAGCCATCTCCCTATGAAACTTTGTATAGGCCTCAAAATCACATTTCTCTAAATCACCATAATCATTAATCTCTTCACTGCAGAGGAATATTGAGAACATAGACGAAATCCCCTCAACATTCACTGGCAATCCTTTAACCGCCTTATTAAGTTTACTGCGTATTTTTTCTCCCTTTCTGTTCGCTTTATCAATTATATTGTCTTCTTTGAGGAGTTTTATTGCCTCTATGCTTGCTGCAGTGGTAACTGGGTTTCCACTGAAAGTACCTGCTTGATATACATCACCCTCCGGAGACAAGTGTTTCATGATCTCTTGTTTTCCACCGAAAATCCCTATCGGGTATCCACCTCCAGCTACCTTACCCAAGGTAGTTAGGTCAGGCTCCAAACCAAACAGTTCTTGAGCACCACCCATAGAAACACGAAAACCAGTGATAACTTCATCAAGCACAAACAAAGACCCATAATCACTCGTCAGATCTCGTATAAGCTCTAGAAAACCATCTTTAGGCGGTATACAACCAGCGTTACCAAAAACCGGCTCCGCAATAACACAAGCAATCTCACCCCCTATCTCTTCAAAAACACTTTTAAGTTTTTCTTTATCGTTCCACGGCAAAACAATCGTTTTCTCAGCTAGTTCACGGGGTACTCCAGGACTGTCTGGAGCTCCATGTGTTGAAGCACCACTACCAGCCTGAACCAAAACAGAGTCATGAGCCCCATGGAAACCACCCTCAAACTTAACAATCTTATCCCGACCCGTATATCCACGAGCAAGCCTTAATGCAGACATAGTAGCTTCAGTACCCGTGTTCACAACACGAACCTTATCTATACTACTATAATGTTTTGAAACCAGCTCAGCCAACTCAACCTCCTTTTCAGTAGAGGTTCCAAAAGCCCAACCACGCTCCAACTGCCTTTCAACAGCCTGCTTAATCCTCGGGTGCCGGTGACCAAAAATCTGAGGACCAAAAGCAAGCGAGTAATCAATAAACTCATTCCCATCAACATCATAAATCTTAGAACCCTCAGAATCCTCCATAAAAATCGGAAAAGGACTATAAGACCTAGCAGGACTATTCACACCACCAACCAAACAATCCTGCGACCGAACAAAAAGCTCCTTAGAACGCCTAAACTCATTCATAATACCACTCCTAACTACATAGTGACTTGAAAAATATAATATCAGTGCCTATAATTGCTTATCAAATAAATGAAATTAGTATTTATAAAAACTTTATAAATTCAAATAAAGAGCCAAATAAGACACTGGGTAATAATTTATTTCAAAGCAACAAGAGGATGGCTTAAATCCAGATTTTTACCCTTAATCTGACCGTTGAAATTTTTATGAGAAAGATATAAAATCGCAGGAACCTTGAATTCTATATCGTCTTTTTCAGATATAACTTTAAGTAAAGAGAGCCTATTTCGCCCATCTCTAGTTTGAATTAGTTCTCCGTTACGCCCAACAGAAACCCCTATTTCACTTGGAACGCGAAAATCTCTTACCGATTTTGTATGTGATTTAATATTTTTGTTATTCTCTAAGTAGAAAAGTTCCTCTTGAGATTTATAGCCTTTATCCCTTATTTGTCTATAAACTAAATCTATTTTTTCGCATTTTCTATTTATTTGTTCAATAGTTTTTTTACTTCTTGTGTTCCATCCCCTGAGCCCGTTGTTTATACGCCTGATTGATTTTCTATAAATTTCAGTCTCAGGCCAGTCTTTTCCGTCTAAAAATCTTTCTCTTATCGATCGATATAAAATGCATTTTTCTAATGGAACTTTTTGTTTATCCCAATCACCAGTTCCTTCTCCTATAACAGCTTCCTTTCCCGTAACAGGGAAACTAAATAAGTAATAATAATTAACATCATTAGGATTTATCTCAACCATTTTTAGATCATTTATATCTGGATTTTCAGGGAACTGGCATTTTTTTTGTATATAATAATCATTAAGCTTTTTTAGACCAATTTTATTAGTTAAATGTAAAAATGAATGTTTCAGCCCTTGTTCCAAAATGATTTTATTTAGTGAGGAATCCAAATTATGGCTAAAAGAATAAAGACATTTTTTAATCATTGGTTTTTATATGTTCATTTGAAAACTTAAAATATTTTGTTATTTTTTTATTTGTCTATAGAGAAACTTCTTTCCAAAGATATTTTTTGAAAAATAAATATTGAAAAATTAAAGATTTACTTAATATCTTTGGGTTAAACTATGAATTTTAAAGATTACAGTAGTTATGAAAAACATTTTTCAGAGCTTGTTGAGCTTGAGCGTAGATAAGAGATGGAGAGACATCGTTCTGAGATTAGAGAGATTTATCCTAGAGAGTGAGAAGATAAAGGCAGGGCCATACTCAACATGAATGGAAGAGATGAAGTACGGGGAGTCGGTCAGAAATACCAAATAAAGTTCTTAAAAACAAGGGGAGATGAGTTACCGGAGAACGAGATATCAGTTGGAGACCTGTGATGATAAGTAAAAATGTACCTTTAAACCAAGAAAATCCCACTGGAACCGTGATAGAGGAAATAAACCATTTAATAACCGTTGAATTCCCAGGTAAGCCACCTAGATTTGTTTTCAGCAATGGAGTTAGAATAGACCTATACTTAAGCGACATAACCTACCAGAGAATGCTTGACGCCTTCCAAAAACTAAGTGAGGCGAGTATTAGCCAGAAAGAAATAAATAAAAAATTGTTGGGCAAAAAAAAATAGAGAAAAACCAGGAGCCGGCGGTTGAACCGAATAAAAAGGTTTGAATGAGTTTCAACATCGGGCTATACGGTGGTCACTCGTCGCAAAAAACTTTTTTGATACATGGTCCGCCTGGAACTGGTAAAACTACTACCTTGGTATAGGTAGCTGAGCAGCATGTTGACCGTGGAGACTCTGTTTTTGCGACAGCCGACTCAAACTTAGCCGTCGACAACCTCGTTGAAATGTTATATGTAGGGGTAGGAAGGTTGTTAGGATAGGACATCCATCAAGGGTAACAGAGACACTGAAGTAACATACACTTGACAGCTTGATACAAAAGACAGAATAATACAAAGAGGCTGAGAAAGCAAGGAAAAAAGCCTTCAAACTACTCAGTAAACAAGGAGAGTATACCTATCTGAGTGGTAGGTGGAGAAGAGGCCTAAGTAACAAGTCAATAAAAGACCTCGTAGATAAGAATGAGACCTGCTGGGAATACCTTCAAACAAAATAAAGAGCATGGCCAAATGGATTGAACTACAGAGCCAGATAGACAGGCTATTCAATAAATCAGATGAACTGGAAGAAAAAGCCATAAACAAAGTGATAAGTGAGGGAGATGTTGTCTGCACTAAAAACTCAACAGCAGGCATCGATTTGATGGAAAACCAGAAATTCGAATCTCTATTTATAGATGAAGCAACACAAGCAACTGAGCCATCCTGCCTCATACCAATACCAAAAGCAAATAATGTCATTATGGCGGTCGACTACAAACAACTACCACCAACAACACTAAACGAAAAATCAAAACAAGAAGGTCTAAACAAAACACAATTTGAAAAGATAATATAAAAAACAGGCAAAAACACAGCCTTACTATAAATCCAGTACAGAATGAACAACAAAATAATGAGGTATCCGAACAGGGAGTTCTACAACAACAAACTGAAGGCAGCCCTCCAAGTAAAAAAACACAAGTTAACAGACCTCACAGACAAAGCAAGGGAGAAGCCAGAATCATATGCAAAATAATATAAAGATTAGTAGGGGTATACAGCCAAGTGAGATCGGAGTGATTACGCTTTATGAAGCTCAGGTAGACCTGCTGTGACAGGAACTACCGGACATCGAGGAACTGGAGATAAAGACTGTTGATGGGTTCTAGGGAAGAGAAAAAGAAGTGATAGTAGTCTCCCTTGTCAGATCAAACCCAGAACAAGAGATAGGGTTCTTAAGAGATCTACGTAGGTTGAACGTCGTAATAACAAGGGCGAAAAGAAAATTAATACTAATAGGGGATTCAGAAACGCTCAGAACAGACAAGGCCTACAGAAACCTAATTAACTACGTACAAAGTCAGGGACATTACCTAAAAATGAACCCAGAGACAATAAAAACAAAATAAAAAGCCCATAATGGGCTTTTAATCATCCATGGATATCTATAGCAACCTCGTTTAAACCGAGTTCATCTAATTTATCTTTGGAGGGAACTCCATCTTTAGTTCTCCAACCCCGTATTTCGTAGTATTCCTCTAGCACTTTTGTATATTTCTGTTTATCTAGTTTTGCTCCTTTTGCGGGGCCGTCTGGGATTGGTTCTTTGAAGAACCTTTTTGGTGGGTAGTCGTCTTTTTTACGGATTCCTTCACGGATGTTAAATGCTCGTTCCAAGTTGTATATTCGTTCTCCCGCGGTATATAGGTCTTTTAGGCTGTAGTTGATTCCTGTAGCGCTGGATAGTAGGTCTCTGAAGTTTTTTAGTCTCTGTGGGTTCATGACAATCCCTTCATATTTGCATAGGCCGAGGGAGTCAACCACTGTGTGTCTGTTTTGGCTCCATACAACATGGAATGTGTCTTTACCAAGGAAAACTTCTACGCCCTCTGGCTCACCATTTACCTCTGTGTCGGCAGCTTTTTTGGCAACTTCTTTGGTTGGGTAGGCAGCTGAAAGACCCTTCAAGTGATCCATACCTCTTGTGGCGGTGCATTGATTCAAGGCCCATGGGTAGTGGCTTCTTATGTCACCGAGAGAACCACGCATACCCTTAGTCTCCACAACAACCTCCCGTTCAGTATCACCTGCTAGTGAAGCCAGTTCGGATACTCCTTCAGCCAACTTATCGCCGAAACCCTTACGGAAAGCGGTCATCTCCAACAACCTAACTATAGAGTCAGGGTCACCCCACTCCAAACTAACATCACCCACCAACTCATCGCTTAACAAACCTTCTTGGTAGAGATGCATTGCTACAGCGATAGAATGTCCTGTGTGCATTGTGTCAAGACCATATTTATTAGCCAGTGTATTACACTTCAAGATTGAAGCCAAGTTCATGTTGCATAGTTCCGCTCCAAAAGCCGCTACATTCTCATATTCAGGACCTCCACCACGTGTTTGATAGTCCCCTTCTTTTACATGGTAGTATCTGCTGCAGCTTGCTGGACATCCATAACAACCATTATGCCTCACAATATACTTCTCAAGTAAGGTTTGGCCACCACATTCTTCAACCCACTCAGGCCAACTACCACCTTGGTAATGTCTATAGCCACCAAGACCTGCATCGTCAATAATTCGCTGTAAAATTGTTGTACCAAGCGTTGAAACAGTTTCATAGTTTGGATGACTAATGACGGCTTCCTCAAGCTCATTACAAGCCTCTAAAAAAGAACTGGGGTCAGCAACCTGAACGCCTTTAGTTCCACGCACAGCTATTGCCTTCAGGTTTTTAGAGCCCATCACAGCCCCCATACCAGTCCGGCCAGCAGCCCTATGCATATCGGAGATAACACAAGCAAACTTAACCAAATTCTCCCCAGCCTGACCAATAGAAATCACACGAACACTATCATCCCCCACCTCCTCTTGAATCGCTTCAGTCGTCTCCCACGTATCACAGCCCCATAAATCACTGGCATCCTTCAACTCAACATCATGGTCATCAATCCATAGATAAACTGGTTTATCCGCCCGTCCCTGAACAAAAATATGATCAAAACCAGCATTATGCAACTCAGGACCCCAATGACCACCAGAATTACTATCACCAAAAATACCAGTAACAGGAGACTTAGAAGTCACAGTAAACCTAGAAGAAGAAGGAGCCAAACTACCAGAAAGAGGGCCATTACCAAAACAAATCACATTATCCGGCTCCAAAGGCCTTACATCAGGCCCAACCCGGTCATACAAAACCTTAGCATTATAGCCAGCACCACCAACAAACCTCCTAGCAACATCACGATCCATCTCACGAACAAAAGCCTTCTCCCGATCTAAATCCACTTCCAAAACATTCCCACTCCAACCATACCAATCAGACATTAAATACACCTCAAAGCATCATGCTTACAAGCTTCAACACATATAGGCTCTTCATCACCACATAAATCACATTTAACCGCTACCCTAGACTTTGGATCTATCCATATCTTATCACATATATCAGTACACCTACCACACCCACTACACAAATCAAAATCGACTACGACTGCACCACTATCTACCGTTATAGCTCCAGTATCACAAACCTCAAGACAATCCTTTGAATCACATTGATCACAAACCAAGGGGCGATAAAAACCATTCTTCTCATCAGATTTGACTTTCACACCTGAACGCCTTGGATTAGTAACACCTTTTTCACCAAAAGACCGGCTTTTCTCCCAAGAGCAAACAATTTCACAACGTCTACAACCCCGACAGCTCTCCATATCTACCTTAATTTGACTTACATCACCAGACAAAATAATCACCAAACAACCTAATTCGAATAAGAGGATGTCTTTATACCTAAATTAAAAAAAGCACTAGTAATACAGTGGTAATACAAAATTTAATTAGAGAAATATTATTTTTGAACAGGTAAAATAATCAATGTAAGATTAATAGGTTTACCAGTAGCCTTTAGAGGTAGTTTAATGGTTTATAACGAGATTAAGAATTCATATTACCGAAAAATTAAGAAGGTATACAAGGAAAATGGATTTAAAGGTGTTTTAAGATATTTATTAGACTATTTTGAGGAAGGAAACTTTAAAAGCAATTTAATCGCTCTCTATAGGTATATAAAAGATAAACTAAGATATAGGCGTGCAATGCCACACCCACTCAAAATCATAGAGATAAACCCAAATAAGGTTGAGTATATGCAGAAACCACGTTTTAAGGGGAGTTTATTCACTTATTCACTGAGTGGGAACTGGGATAAAAATAAACTAGAGGATTATTCTGAATACAAAATAATTAGAAATAAAACCAAAGAAAACAGGTTTTTAATTCCAATCGAAACCTACTCTAAATATAAAAATTTTAAAAAGCATTTTGTAGAAGGTATCCCATGGAAAGAAACCGAGTACTACCAAAAAAAGATCCAAAAAATAGAGGAGAGAGGCCCAAGACCCAAAAAGAGAACTGGAACCAAAGAAAAACTTAATAAAAGAATCAAAGGACTTGATAAACTATATAAAACAATAAAGGAAGAAGGCTACAAAACACAGAAAGAAATACAAAACAAAACAAAATCTGAAGAAGTTCCATTAAAACAAAAAAAACTAATATACTACCCTCCACAAAAAAATGAAGTCAGAATAAATATCGGGAGAGATGGACAGTTAATTTTCGATGAAGGAAGACATAGATTCATCATCGCAAGACTTCTCGAGCTAGATAAAATACCAGTTAGAGTCATGGTCCGACACAAAAAATGGATGGAACTAAGAAAAGAAATCTTAAAAGCCAAAAACAAAAAACAACTAAATAAAAAGGCAAAAAATATCTTGACCATCCAGATCTAAAAGTTATGAATAAAAAATCTTAAAAATTGACTTTGGTGATTAATTCTTTGAGATCAATTAAAAAAAATTTGGATTCATTTAGAAAAGTGTATAGTGAAGAAGGGTTGAAATCAGCAATCAATTCAACTTATAAGTATATTAGGCCATCACCTACTCCTTCAAGGAGACTAAAAACTAACATGGTAGGCTATTATAGATACCTACTACTTAGTAGAAAAAATCGATATGAATTCTCTGATGCTAATCCCTTTAAAATAGTTTATGTCGAACCTAAAAAAATTAAAAAAATCCAGTTACCAGTTGAAAACGATTTTATTAAAAATGATTCTCGACAAAGACCCCATAAGTACAAGAATATAGGAAAGGTAGCGGATTCAAACTGGGATTTACAAACAAAAAGTTGGAATGAACTAGATTTCCATAAAGGATTTATAGAACACTTTGTTCATAATGTACCTTGGAAAGAAACAAAATTTAAGGAAAAATTACTTGAAACTTGTGATTTTAATAAAAGATGGAAAAACAGTAGGTATGAAAAACTTGAAGGTGGAAATGAAAAGAAACTTATGAAAACATTAAAAAAGTTTGATAATCTTTTTAATAAAATCAAAAAAGAGGGATATAAACAAACCAATTTTTATGATGAACTTACATTGAATATATCTAGAAATGGTGAATTTATTCATAATAACACTGCTAGCCATAGATTAAGCATTGCTAAAATACTAGATATCGACTCAATACCTGCTAGAATATTATTAAGGCATAAAAAATGGCAAGAAATTAGAGAAGAATTATCAAACAAGAAAAACATAAGTGAACTAACATCAAGAGCAAAAAAACACCAGAACCATCCAGACCTACAAGACCTAATAAAAAACTTGGAAAACTAAAAAACAAGAACCATTTTTCAGGTTAATTAAATTTAACATATATACTTTAGTGATTCAAGGTTACCGTTTTGGTGCGAAGATAAGATGTTGTTTCGAATTTA
>NZ_MRZU01000004.1:372500-483384 GCF_002153915.1 Methanonatronarchaeum thermophilum | reverse complement strand
GGGGGCGAGATTCGAACTCGCGAACCCCTGCGGGACAGGATCTTAAGTCCTGCGCCTTTGGCCTGACTCGGCTACCCCCGCAGCACCCCACACAGTTAATGTGCTGTTTGGTTTATTATTGTTTCCAGGTTTTTGGGTTTTTTTATTGGTTTTTGGCTTTTGGGTATGATCCGAGTATTTTGGTTTGTTCGGTTTGTTTTTTTAGTTCTTTTATTGCTTTTTTTATTTTGGGTTTTTTTCTGTGTCCTTCGATGTCTATTATGAAGTAGTAGTCTCCTAGTTTTTTTCTTGATGGTCTTGATTCTAGTTTTGTTAGGTTTATTTGTCTTTTTGCGAAGGGTTTTAGTGATTTGTATAGTGTTCCGGGTTTTTGTTTGACTGAGAATATTAGGGTTGTTTTGTCGTTTCCTGTTGGTTCGGCATCTTTTGTTGCTAGGATGATGAATCTGGTTTTGTTTTGTTTGACGTCTTGGATGTTTTTTTCTAGTATGTTTAGGTTGTATTTTTTTGCTGTTTCTGCTGGGGCTATTGCTGCCATGTTTGTGAATTCAGTTGTTAGTTTGGCTGCGTGTGCTGTGCTTCCTGTGGTTCTTGTTTCTGCGTTGGAGAATTTGTTTGTTATGTAGTTTCTGCATTGTGCGAGTGCTTGTGGGTGGCTTACGATTATTTCGGTGTTTTCGGTGTTGTGTCCTATTAGGCAGTGGTTTATCTCTATTATTGTTTCTCCCATTATTTTGACGTTTTTTTGGTTTAGTAGGTCTATTGTTTGGAGTACTGTTCCTTGTATTGAGTTTTCTATGGGTAGTATTCCTATGGTTTTTGGGTTGATCTGGTTGATTACTTCTTCGGGTGAGGATTTTAGTTTTATCTCTGGGTTTTTTATGTTTTTGTTTGTCCATTTTTTGGTTGCTTTTTCGCTGTAGGTTCCTGGGGGGCCTAGTGTCAGTATTCTCATACCCTTTATATTCTGTTGTTTTTAAAATTAACTTTTGGAAAAATAGTTGGGGTTTATGGGGGTTGGGTGTTTTAGAGTAGTTTTTCTAGGATTTCGTGGAATTCTTCTGTTTTTTCTGGTGGTAGGTCTTTCATTAGTTTTTGTAGTGATTTGTCTACTTTTTTTTGTTGTTTTTGTTTTTTTCTTTTTAGTTCTTGGTATTCTTTGTTTTTTCTTAGTATGTCTTCGTCTAGGTTTTCTCTGAGTTTTTCTATTTTGTTTATTGTTGAGTAGTATTGGTCTATTTGGGTATCGTATTCTGAAATCGATATTGTTTCTTTTATTTTTTTACGTAGGTTTTTGGGGGATATTGGTTTGTTTATGTAGTCGTTGAACTCCATCTCTATTATGTCTAGGTCAGGGTCGAGTGCTGTTAGCAGTATGACGGGTGTTTGTGAGATTTCTGGGTTTTTGTTTTTTCTTATTTTCTTTAGTACTTCTCCTCCGTCTATACCTGGCATCATTCGGTCTAATAAGACTAGGTCTGTTTCGGGGGATATTTTCTGTAGGCCTTCTTCACCGTCTCCTGCGGTGGTTACTTGGTACTGGTCTTTCAGTATCTCTTCGAATAATTCTAGTTCATCGGGATTGTCTTCTATTATTAATACCTTTTTCATCGAGGTTTCTCCGCTTTAAGACTATTTAACCTTTTTTTTATTCAAATAGTTTTTGTTGTTTTTGTTGTTTTTTAGGTGTTGTGTTTTATTTTTTTTGGATTTTTTGGATTTGTTTTTTAGTAATTGGTCCTTCTCTTAGTATTTTGATGTTTTTGTTTATTTCTATTATTGTTGATGATGTTCCTATTTCTGTGGTTCCGGCTTCTACTATGTAGTCTACTGGTATTTTGATTTGTTTATGGTTTTTTGGTGGTTTTTCTCCGGTTATGTTTGCGCTGGTTGAGGTTATTGGTGATCCAAACTGTTTTATTATCTTTATCGCCGTTTTGTTATCTGGAAATCGTACTCCAACTTTGTCGCTGCCTGCGGTTAATGTGTTTGGTACTTTATCGGTTTTTTTTACTATTGCTGTTACTGGTCCGGGCATTAATTCTTTTAGGGTTTTTAGTTGTTTTTTGTCTATTTCAGCTATTTCATGGAACATCTCCCATGATGAGATTGCTAGGGATATTGGTTTGTTTTTACTGCGTTTTTTTATTTTGAATACTTTTTCGATTGTTGGTTTTTTTAGAGCGTTTGCTCCTACACCATAAACGGTTTCCGTTGGATAGGCTATCAATTCGTCTTTCTTTAGGGTATTTACTGCTTCTTCAATCATTTTTGATCAACTGAATAATCTTGTTTTAGGTTAGGTAGTTGAAGGTTATGTACAGTAGGTCTCCAATGGTTAGGGCGACTATTAATCCGAGTGTTATGAATACTATGAAAGGTATCCATGGGGTGACCCATACCTTGTTTTTGGTTTTTGATAGTGTTTTTACTTCTTCTTCTGAGAGTGTTTTGTACTGTCCTTGGTGGTATACTCTTTCTTTATCTGTGACTTTTTTGGTTGGTTTTTTTATTGATGTGAAGAGATGGCTGGGTTTTTCGGTATCTCCTTTTATTATGTTGGTTATGAGGATTGCTATGGGGTATATTAGGGCTATAAACAATCCGTTTACTATGGTTGTGAGGGCGAATATACTGTATTCTCCGATTGTTGGATTGAATGTTTCTGGGTAGGTTGGAAAAAGAATAGCTATAACGATCAATGCTTTTAGATCGGCTCCTCCAAACCTTAATGCCGCCATTATAAAGACTATTATAGCGATAACCAGTAGTGATATACCGAGCATGGTTATGTATTCTGTGTTGTATTGTAGTGCGAGAAAGACTACTGCAATTATGATTAGTGGTATCCATAGTTTGTTTGGAACTTTCCGGTCTTTCAGGTCGGTGAAGCAGGCAATTATAAAGAACGGTAGTACGATTAATATTTTTATGAGGTCAAGGTCCATCGATAATTGATATGTTTTTAAATTTATAAAGTGGTTTGTGCAAACAGATTAATACTGGGAAGGGTATTTGTTTTTTGATGATTGATTTGTCTTAATTGTGGTGTTTGTTTTGTCTGGAAATATTGGTGGTTTGAGTAGGGCTAGGATATTGGTGGATGGTGTGGTTCAGGGTGTAGGGTTTAGGCCGTTTGTGTATCGTAGTGCTGTGGGTCTTGGTTTAGATGGTTTTGTACGTAATTTAGGGGCTTTAGGGGTTGAGGTTGTGGTTGAGGGTGAGATAGATAGTATCGAGAGTTTGATTGATTGTATCGAGAATGAAGGACCTCCTTTATCAGATGTTCGGGAGGTGGATGTGTGTTGGATGGATGTTGAGGGTTTATGTGGTTTTGAGATTGCTGGTTCTTTTGATGGGGGTGATGGTGTTGGGGTTGTTCCACCTGACACTGCGGTTTGTAGTGATTGTTTGAATGATATTAAGAGAGGTGGTAGGTTTGGTGGGTATTGGGCAACTTCCTGTGTTAACTGTGGTCCTCGTTTCACTGTTGTTCGTGACCTTCCTTATGACCGTGATAACACGTCTATGTCTAGTTTTGAGATGTGCGGTGATTGTAGGTCTGAGTATACAGATCCATTGGACAGGCGTTATCATGCTCAGACTATTGCGTGTTCTGTTTGTGGGCCCAGTGTTTTCAGGGTGCCGGGGTGTGATGATGATCCGGTTCGTGTTGTTGCAGGTGATGTACTTTCAGGTAAGGTTGTAGCTATTAAGGGTTGTGGGGGGACTCATCTTGTGTGTCTTGCTAGGGAAGAGCCGGTAGGGTTGTTGAGGGATCGTTTGGGTCGTGATTCTCAGCCTTTCGCCGTTATGGCTCCGGATTTAGATGTTGTGGGTAGTTTTGCTGAGGTTGGTGGGGATGAACGGGAGGTTTTAACTTCTATACGACGGCCTATTGTTTTGTTGGATAAAAAAAGGCCTTTTCCACTTTCTGGTGAGATAGCGCCTGGTTTGCATAATGTTGGTGTTATGTTACCGTATTCTGGGATTCATCATTTGTTGTTCAGTTATCTCGATGAGCCTGTTGTTATGACCAGTGGTAATATGCCTGGAAGGCCGATGCATATTGAGAATGATGTGATTTTAGATGAGTTGTCTGGTGTTGTTGATAGTTTTTTGCTGCATGATCGTGAGATTGTTAATAGGTGTGATGACTCTGTTTTAAGGCTTCATGGTGGTAATAAGAGGTTTATTCGGAGGTCTAGGGGTTTTGTTCCAGAGTCTCTTTCTATACCTGTTTCTGGTGATCCTGTTCTTGCTTTTGGAGCGGAGTTGGATAATACTGTGGCGGTTGGGAAGGATGGTGAGTGTGTTGTTTCGCAGTATATTGGTGATGTTGATGATCCCAGGGTTTTTGGTTATATGAAGGAGGGTGTTGAGAACTTACTGGGGGTTACAGGTATTGAGATGCCTGATTCAGTTGTTTGTGACCTTCATCCTGAGTATCGTAGTTCTCGTTATGCAAGGGAGGTGGGTTCACCGGTTATGGTTCAACATCATCATGCGCATATTGCATCGGTTATGGGTGAGCATGATGTTGATCGTGTGGTTGGTATTGCTATAGATGGTGCTGGTTATGGGTTGGATGGTTCTGTTTGGGGTGGTGAGGTTCTTTTGGCTGGTTTAGAGAGTTTTGAGAGGGTTGGTGGTTTGTCGAGGTCTTTGATGCCTGGTGGTGATGCTGCTGCTTACTATCCTTCTCGTATGGTTGCTGGTATTTTGTATCCTTTCGATGGTCTTAAGGATGTTTTAAGTGGTTTGTGGTTTCCGCATGGTGGTGATGAGGTGGATGTTGTTGTTCAGCAGTTGGAGCGTTCTTTCAATGTGTTTCCTACTTCGAGTGCAGGGAGGTTTCTTGATGGTGTGGCGGCTCTTCTTGATGTTTGTTCTAAAAGAAGTTATGAGGGGGAGCCGGCTATGAAACTTGAAGCGGTTGGTAAGGAAGGATGTCCTGTTGATATAGATGTTCCTGTTGTTGAAAGAGATGGTTTATATAGGTTGGATGTGAGGGAGTTTATGGTTAAGTTATTGGGTTTGTTGGATAGTTATTCAAGGAAGGATGTTGCTGCTACTGCGCAGGTGGGTTTGGCTCGGGGTTTGGTTGAGATAGCTGTTGATGAGGCGTTGGATCGTGGTGTTGATAAAATAGCTGTTTCTGGTGGGGTTTCATATAATGAGTTGGTTATGAAGGAGATTGTGAGGTATATTGATGGGGTTGGGGATGTGGATCTATTGGTTAATGAGAGGGTTCCTCCAGGAGATGGTGGGGTTTCATATGGGCAGGTGGTGGTTGGTAGCGCTAGAGGTTGATGAGTTGGATTTGGTTTCTGTTTAAGGTTAAAGTAAAGTGTTTTTAAGTTTAATGTATATGGAGTTTGGTTTGGTGGTTTAATTTGGGGGATTTATGGAATATTGATCGGATTGGTATTGTGGTTCCTGATTGGGGGTCTCTGAGGATTGGTAGGTTGTTTTCTGTTGTTAATGAGTTTTGGGAGCGTGGTGTTTCTAAGGTTGTTCTTGGTTTTCCTGGGGCTTCAGAGGATTTGAAGGAACGGGTTTTAGATGTTTTTGATTCAAGTGGTGGTGAGGTTGTTGTTGTATGTAAGACTGGTAGAGAGGAGGTTTTGAGTTCTTTGCGTAGGGTTTGTAGGTTGGTTTGTGGTGGTGAGGTTGTTGTTGAGGATGTTGATGAGGAGTTTTTGGGTCGTTTTTTTGATTCAGGTAGTGACCTAGATATTTTGATTAAGGTTGGTGGTGAAAGGCTTCCTAACAGTCTTTTGTGGAGTTTGAGTTATTCTGAGTTTTTCTTCGTTGAGAGTTTTGATGGGTTGGATGATGGTTTTGTTGAGTATGTTTTTGATGAGTTTAGGGCTCGTGAAAGGAGGTTCGGTAGGTGAGGGAGAGGGGTTTGCTGCCTATTGTTTCGATGGGTTTTTTTATTGTGATTACACAGGTTTTAGGTGTGTATCTATCTGTTTTTTTTATGGCTGAAGAGCTACAGGCTTTTGGGGATCCTGAATCTGTTTTGAACCCGATTATTGTTGTTTTTTTTATTTTATTGTTCACTTTTTTCTTTCTTTTTATGCATAAACGGAGGTCTAGATGGTTTATTGAGGTTATTATTGGTTTTGCTGTGTTTATGACTTTGGTTTATACGTTTACTGGTTTGTTTGGTAGGGTTTTTGGTTTAGGGCTTGAGGTTAGTTTTTTATATGGTTTGGTTCCTGCTGTTGTTTTGTTTGGGATTCTTGTTTTTCATCGTGAGTGGTATGTTGTTAATTTGGTTGGTTTGTTTGTTGCTAGTGGTATTGTAGCGATTTTTGGTGTTTCGTTTTCTGTATGGCCTGTTGTGGTTCTTCTTGTTTTTTTAGCTGTTTATGATGCTATTGCGGTGTATAAGACTAAGCATATGTTGAGTTTGGCTGGTAGTGCTGTGGAGATGAGGGTTCCTATTCTTTTTGTTGTTCCGTGGGAGCGTGGTTATTCTTTTGGTGAGGAGTCTTTTGGTGGTGAGGGGCGGCGTAAGGCTTTTTATATGGGTCTTGGTGATGCTATTATCCCATCGATTTTAACCGTTTCTGCGTATACGTTTATTGGGCCTTATGTGGCTTTAGGGTCGTTTTTTGGTTGTATTGTTGGTTATTTTGGGCTTAGTTTGTTGGTTTTGACTGGTAAGCCTCAGGCTGGTTTGCCTTTGCTTAATTCTGGTGCTATTGCTGGGTTTTTGATTGTTTTTTTGGTTTTGGGTGTGTAGTTTTAGTTTTTTATTGTTGGTATTTTTCCCATGGTTTTTCTATTTCTATTGGTTTTAGTACGTCTTCTAGTAGTTTTTCTATTCCTTCGCCTGTTTTTGCTGATACTTTGTATCCTTCTTTGATTTCTTCGGTGTAGATGTCTTTTTTGTTGTATGCTTTGAATATTGGTGTGTTTTTGAATGTGTTTTTTATTTCTTGGTATAGTTTTTCTTGTTTTTCTATTGGGTATCCGCATCTGCCTGTTGGGTCTATTACGTGTATTATTGAGTTGGCGATGTGTTTTAGTGCGTGTATGGATTTTTTTTCTATGTTGTTTCTTTTTGATAGTGGTCTGTCTAGTATTCCTGGTGTGTCGATGATTTGGTATTTTACGTAGTTTTTTTCGAGTATTCCTATCTCTAGGTTTTTGGTTGTGAATGGGTATGTTTCTATTTTTGGTCGGCTGCTTGTTATTCTGCTTAGTATTGTTGATTTTCCTACGTTTGGGTATCCTGATATTACGATTGTTGGCATTTTTTTGATTTCTGGGATCTGTCTGAGTTTTTTTCTTGTTTGTTTGAGGTGTTCTATGTCTGGTTTTATCTGGTGGAGTATTGAGGATATTCGGCCGTATGCTTCTTTTCGTATTTGGAGGTTGGTTTTTTTGCTTCGTTTTTTGTGTGATTTTGAGATTATTGTGTCCATCATGTTTCTTGCCCAGTTGAGTGCGGCGAGTGATTGTTTGGTTTGGTCTATGTCGATTGTTGTGTCTGCGAGGTCGTAGTAGAACTGGGGTAGTTTGTTGAAGTTGGGGTATTTGTTTATTATTTTTTCTAGTTCTGTTTTGATGAGTTCTGCTGCTATGTGGATTTTTTGTAGTTCTTTGTTCTCGCTTTTTTGGTTGTGTTCTTGTCTTGCTTTTTTGAATGCTCTGTCTATTAGTTGGTCGGGTTCTGGTGCGTCTGGTATTTTTTTGAACATGCCTTGTTCACCTATAGGTATTTTTGTTTTTGAGTATGTTTGTTTTTGTAGGTTGTTTTTGTGTTGCATCTGTGGATAACGTCGTTAATTATATATGTTTTTAGTTAGAATTTGAGATGGATATGATTTATATGTGGTTGGTTTGGAAAATATGATTGTTCTCAATTGAGCAATAAATGGGGTTTTGTTTTAAGTTTGAATCGATATAAACCGGCTATAATAGTTTATAAGTGTTTTAGTAGGTTTTTGGCTGGAGGTTATGTGTGTTTATGTGTTTATTGTTGATATTGGTTTGTTTGGTGTGTTTTGTTTTATTTGAGTTGGTTTAAATGTTGTAATAAGCATTTAGGTTGTGTAAATCAGTTTTTTAGAGTTATTAAGGTTTTAAAATTTTTTTAAACACAACCCAAATCTTTTATAAATAATCATGATAAATTAATCTCTGTTAAGATTTCATTTATAAGGGGAATACAGGATACATGAAATATAAAAAGGGAGATCGTTGATAATATGGCGAATAGCAATT
Organism: Methanonatronarchaeum thermophilum; assembly: GCF_002153915.1. NCBI lineage: Archaea > Methanobacteriati > Methanobacteriota > Methanonatronarchaeia > Methanonatronarchaeales > Methanonatronarchaeaceae > Methanonatronarchaeum > Methanonatronarchaeum thermophilum. The sequence goes on along the minus strand of NZ_MRZU01000004.1, from coordinate 475,140 downwards.
TAAGAAAAGCCCAACTAGTGGTCGGCATATATTCATTTATACTATATATGCTGTTGACCGCTTCAACAGGCGACTTGCTGTTCTGGCAATATGGAGACATCATACTAGCAGTCCTAGTCTCTATCATAGCAGCAGCAGCTTCTTACAAAATACTAGACAACATAGAAGGATATGAATTCCTACTGAACCCAATCAAAGTAATAACACTAATAGCCTACGCAATCGGCCCACTTTTCTACAGAATAACAAAAGCAAACCTAGATATCGCATGGAGAGTGATCACAGGAAAAATCACACCAGGAATAGTCAAAATAAAAACAAACCTAAAAAACGACGTCTCAATAACAATGCTAGCAAACTCGATAACACTAACACCCGGTACATTAACTGTAGACCACGAAAACGACGAGTTCTACGTACACTGGATGAACGTTACAGAAGAAAAGCCAGACACAGAAAGAATAACAGGAAGCATGATAAACTGGGTCAGGAGGATAGCTGAATGAACATATTCCTAATAGCAGCAATATTAATGGCTGTATTCATATCAATAGCCATCTTAAGAATTATTTTAGGCCCCACAACCCCTGACAGGGTTGTTGGACTTGACACAACCAACATGATGGTTATAGCCACAATGATATTGCTTGGAGCAGCATACGACTCAGTAATTCTAATCGACGTCGCTATAGTATACGCAATACTAGCATTTGTAGCAACACTATACATATCAAAATACCTGGAGGATGAAGCATGAACCCACTTGACATACTAGTGATAATATTACTAGCAATCGGACTATTCTTCAACCTAATAGCAGCACTAGGACTACATAGATTCCCAGACGTATATTCAAGACTACATGCCTCAACAAAAACCAATACATACGGCTCTATATTCCTCGTGCTCGCAGTCGTTGTATACGCAATCTCAAACTACTTAGATGGAGCAGCTGCAGCCACCCAACTACAACTCGCAATACACTCACTAATAGCATTGATAGCAATACTAATAGCAAACCCCACAGGTTCACACGCAATAGCGAGAGCAGCACACAGAAGCGGATACCTACCCAAAGGAGTTGTCGACGCAATGGATACCGGAGTAACAGGTTCCAAACAAGAAGAACAGCCAACAGAAGAAGATAAAAAACTGGAGGGCGCATAAAATGGAGCTCGAACTACTGATGCACGGAATAGTTTTAGCATTAATAATAATAACAGCATACCTATCCCTCACCCTAGAAGACATACTAGCATCAGTAATATCATTCGCAGCAATGAGCCTCCTACTAGCACTAGAGTTCTACATGCTACAAGCACCGGACGTAGCGATGGCTGAAGCAGCTATAGGAGCAGGACTAACAACTGCCATATTCATTTTGGCAATAAAGAAAACAGAGAGGTGGGATGTATGAGGAAAAAAGTCGGCGCAGTAATACTGATACTGTTCTTCTCATTCATGTTGTTCGGAGCCTCAGAAGCACGAGACTTCGGAGAACCCGAGTATCTCGATCTAGACGAACACCTAATCGAAAACGCACAAGAAGACACAGGCGCTAACAACGTCGTTACAGCAGTACTATACGACTACCGATCCTTCGATACACTCGGTGAAGCAACCGTATTGTTTGCAGCAATAGCATCAGTAATGGTAGTATTAAGGAGGATGGCCTAATGAAAGAGATGTCAACAATAGTCAAATCCATAACATCATTGATGTACATACCAATCCTCGTATTCGGAATGTACATAATAATACACGGCCACATCCTTCCAGGAGGCGGGTTCCAAGGCGGAGTCATAGTAGCAACAGGAGTAGCACTCGTATTCATAGCATACGGAACAAACAAAGCAAACCAATGGTTCAGCAGCAAAGCAATGTTCTCACTAATGTCACTAGCTGCAGTACTATACTTCATAGTGAAAAACATTGGTGGAAAAAGACTCAGCGAATTCCTTCTAGAAACAGAGATATTCGGTCCAGCACCAGTCGGAATCAACCCTGGATTTATCGATTCAGGAGGCGTACTCGGACCCCTAAACATATTGGTCGGAATACTCGTTTTCGCTGCAGTAAGCTATGCAATAATAGTATTAAGCCAAATGGAGGCTGAATAAAGTGATTAACTTACCATACATAGCAGTGACCATACTACTGCTCATAGGATTCTATGGATTAATATTCAGAGACAACATCATAAAAACGGTTATAAGCGTAGGAATACTTGCTTCAGCAGCAAACCTATTCCTAGTTTCAACAGGATACAGAGCAGAAGGGATCACACCAATATTCACCGCGGTACCGGAAGACATGGTTATGGTTTTCGCAGTACCACAAGCACTGGTTATAACAGCGATCGTTATAGGCCTCGCAATGACAACACTAATGCTAGCGCTCGTAATTCGAATTTACAAAGAATATGGAACACTTGATACAAAAGAGATAAGGAGATTAAGAGGATGATGGATTACATAGATTACGCCCCAATACTCGCAATAATGGTCCCATTACTCGCTGGTTTCGCCACACCATTGATAGCTAGGTTAGGTGAAAAAGCGAAGAAGTTATGGGCAACAGCAGGACTAGCAATCGCTCTATCAATAGTAATAATCGTTTTCGCCAGAGTAATCGACGTCGGAATAATGACCTACGCAACCGGAGCCGCAATACCAACCGACCTAATACCCGGTGGCATGGAACAACCAATAAGAGTTGTACTAGAAGTAGATGGGATGAGCGCTTTCGCAGCATTAGGAATAACCCTAACAACATTCCTAGCAGCAATATTCTCATGGAGATATTTTGATGAAACCGGAATGGGAACAACAGGTTTCTACACACTACTACTCTTATTAGGAGCATCCGGAGTAGCATTCGCATTCACCGGCGACCTATTCAATCTATTCGTATTCATAGAGCTGTCATCAATAACAGCAATAGGATTAATCGCGTTCTACAGCTATAGAGGACGGCCCAACGAAGCAGCATTCAAATTCCTATTGATAAGTGCAGTCGGAGCATTAATGTTCCTAGTAGCAGTTGGATTCCTCTACGGACAGTACAACGCACTAGCAATCGGAGTAGTAGCAGAACGAATGATGGAAACAGGAATCGGAACAGTAGACAAAATAGCCCTCGCCCTAATGGTCGGATCTCTAGCAATGAAAGCAGGTGCAGTCCCACTACACATGTGGGTGCCCGATACATACGGAGAAGCTCCTGCCCACATAAGCATGGTTTTAGTTACATTAAGCCAGCTCTCACTATACGCATTATTCAGAATATCATTCTCACTATACGGAGTATCACTCGACGGAGTCACACTCGGATGGATAATAGTAATACTTGGACTACTCACCATGTTCATAGGTGTTATGCTAGCGATAATCCAAAAAACAATAAAACGATTGATGGCATACCACGCCATATCCCAAACCGGATACATGTTACTAGGTGTCGGAGTAGGATTGGTAGCACTAATGAGCGGTGAAATCGGAGAGATGCCAGTATATGGATACCACGCAATGGAAGGAGGTATCTTCCACATAATAAACCACGCAATATACAAAGGACTGTTATTCCTAACCGCAGGCGCAATAATCTACAAAACAAACGTACGCAGCCTAAACGACCTAGGCAGCCTCGCGAGAGAGATGCCTTTCACAGCAATAGCATTCATAATAGGCGCAGCAGCAATAGCCGGACTACCACCATTCAATGGATTCGCATCAAAAATATTAATATACGAATCAGTATACGCACTCAACCCATTCCTAACAGCAGTCGCAATGCTAGTCAGCGTAATAACACTCGCCTCATTCGTAAAAGTATTCCAAAGCACATTCCTAGGTCCAGAAAAACCCAGATACAAAGGAGTCGGAGAGGTACCAACAAGCATGAAAACAGCAATGTTCATACTAGCAGCACTAACAGTACTGTTCGGATTATTCCCAGACCTAATAGTAGACACAATCGTTGCACCAGCAGTAGAAGCATTAATTGACCAAACTGGATACATAGGAGGAGTACTAGAATGATAGAAACATTAACAACAGGAGCCGGATACTGGGACCCAATAGTCTTCCTAATAGCCGGCCTAATCATCAGCATAATAGTACTGTTGATATACCGGGCTGGAGCAGGAAACTACACCTCAGAGATGGCTGGAAAACCATACCTATCAGGAAACCCAGAAATATCAAAAGAAGACTCACACGTAAGCGGTGAAAACCTATACTGGGGATTCGTCGAAGGATTAAAAGAATTCTACCACGTGATGGAAAAAATGCATACCGGAATAATCAACGACTACATACTCTGGTATGTAGGTGCATTAGCCACATTATTGCTAATATTCATAGGAGTGTAAAAAATGAAGTTATCAAAAAGTTTCGACAAATCCCTCTGGGTATTCCACTTCAACGCCGGTTCATGCAACGGATGCGACATAGAAATACTCGCAGCACTAACACCCAGATACGACGTCGAGAGATTTGGAATAAAACTGGTCGAAACACCCAGACACGCAGACGTACTACTGGTAACAGGGCCAGTAACAAAACAAACCAAAAAACCACTAGAGAGAATATACGAACAAATGATGGATCCAAAAGCAGTCCTAGTAATAGGAAACTGCGGAAACACAGGACACATATTCCACGACTCATACAACATAGCCGGACCCGTAGATGAAGTCATACCAGTAGACGTACACATACCCGGATGCGCTGTAAGACCAGAAGGAGTAATATTTGGAGTAGTAAAAGCATGGGAAGCCCTAGAAAAAATGCGGGGAGCCGGAACAAAAGAAGAAACAAAAGAAGAAGCCGAGGAGGCAGCATAATGGAGCCAATGAACCCTGAAGAACTATACGACTACGTTCACCAAGAATTCAAAGACGAAGTGAAAGGACTCATAAACACCGATATAGGTGGAGTAAGCAAAAAAGAAAGCCACGAACTATGGATAAGAACCCCAAGAAACCAACTTAAAAACCTAATCACCCACCTAAAAAAACTTCAAACACCACATTTCGTAACTATGTTAGGTGTTGACAGAGGAGAAGACATACTCACAAAATACATCCTATCCATGTTCTATGGAGGAGATTTCGACGAAATAACAGTAGTAATATGCGTAACGGTACCTAAAAACGACCTCTGGCTACCAACAATCTCAGACATAATAAAAGGATCATTAACCTCAGAAAGAGAGATACAAGAAATGCTCGGCATAGAAATAAAAGACATACCCGACGAAAGACATTTCTTCCTACCCTGGGACCATCCTGAAGAAGAATACCCATGGAGAAGAGATGAGAAAAGAATAGAAGTAACAGATATCTACGAAAAGGAAGGTCAACAATGAACGAAGATAGAGAAGGACTTGATCAAGCTAGATTGGAAAAAGGCAAAGAGTCATACACAATACCAGTCGGTCCAATAAACGTAGCGCTAAAAGAACCACTCAGAATACTATTCTCAGAAGACGGAGAACAAGTAAGAGACGTCGACATAAAAGCCGGATATACACACACCGGAGTCGAAAACATAGCAAACCGTAGAAACCCAATACAAGCCCTACCACTCGTGCAAAGAATATGCGGAATATGTTCACAAGTACACGGATTCACATACACCAGATCCGCAGAAAGCGCATTAGACATAGAAGTACCAGAAAGGGCTCAATACATAAGAGTTATAATGCAAGAACTCGAGAGAATCCACTCACACCTTCTTTGGGCCGGTTCAGCAGCCAACCAAATAGGATTTGAAACACTCTTCTACTACATATGGAAAGAAAGAGAAAACGTAATGGACGCACTTGAATACGTATCAGGAAACAGAGTAAACTACGAAATGAACCTCGTAGGAGGCGTAAGAAGAGACCTAACCCCAGAAAGACTCGAAAAACTCGAAGAAGCATTGAAGTTCTACGAAAAAATCTACCAAGAAGTAGAAGACACAATACTAAGAGACCGAACAGTTAAAATGCGAACCCGAAACATAGGGATACTTGAAAAACAAGAAGCAATCGAACTAGGAACCGTGGGACCGACAGCACGTGGATCAGGAGTTAAAATAGACAACAGGTCAGACCGACCCGGCTCAGCATATGCAGACCTCAACATAAAACCAATGACCCCTGATAGAATATTCGGAGAAACACACTGCGACGTATACGACAGACTCGCAGTCCGAGTAAAAGAAATCGAACAATCAATCGACCTAGTCCGCGAATGCATGGCAAGACTACCAGAAGGAGACATAGCACACGAAGAAAACCTAGTGAAACTACTAAAAGACCTTAGAACCAGAAGTGGACGTGGAGTAGCCCGAACCGAAGCACCAAGAGGGGAATTATTCTACTACTTCCATAAAAAAGCAGACCAAGAAAAAATACAAACACTAAAAGTAAGAACCCCCACATACGGCAACATAATGAGCCTAAGACCAATGTTCCTAAAACAACAGATAGCAGACATACCGATAATCGCAGCATCAATAGACCCATGCATGAGCTGCATGGATAGAGTGGTCACCGTCAAAGGGGACACAACAAAAACATACACCAAAGACGAGTTGGTTGAATTGTCCAAGAAAAAGACAAGGAGGATGAAAAATGGATAACATACTACTCAACCTACTGATTGGAGTCCCACTCATAACAATAGCATTCATATTCCTAGGCTTACTCTACCACGGTATAGACCGAAAAATAAGCGCAAGAATGCAGTGGAGAGAAGGCCCACCAATCGTCCAGCCATTCTACGACGTAAGGAAACTACTAACAAAGAAAAACCTGGTCCCAGAAAACGCAGTAACCTGGATATTTAATTCAGCACCAATCATAGCAATCGTAGCGTCAATACTCGCAGTCCTATACATACCGATAGGGTCAATGAACCCAGTACTCGAAGGATACGGCGACCTAATAATCGTGGTATACCTACTCGCAGCACCACCACTCGCAATGGCCATAGGTGGATTCGCTTCCGGCGCACCCTTCGCATCCCTCGGATCACAAAGAGAAATCACGGTAATGATGTCATACGAACTACCACTAGCGATAGTCGTAGCCACAGTAGCATACATAGTAGGAGGGGAAACAGCATTCTCACTAGCAACAATAGCAGACGCAAACATATGGAGCCTCGTAGGCCCAATAGGAATAGTAGGCCTCATACTACTACTAGCAGTAATGATAGTGGTCTCCCCAGCAAAACTAGCAAAAGTCCCATTCGACATATCAAAAGCAAAAACAGAGGTATCAGGTGGAACACTCTCAGAATACTCGGGAAGAAACCTAGCACTATTCTACATAGCAGACGGAGTTAAAACAGTAGCAATAATCGCATTGCTCGTAGCAATATTCTTCCCATGGAACCTCTCACCAATACTCGGAGTTACAGGAGCAATAGCAATAGCAGTAGACTTCGTGTTCTTCCTAATAAAAGTCCTGATACTCATGGCCATAATCGTAACATTCGTCAGAACAGCTTTCGCACGAATAAAAATAGACCAATTCAGTAGAAACTTTATCGGCCTCGTATCAACACTAGCCTTACTCGGACTAATACTCGTAATGGTAGGTGCCTAAAATGAGCAAAATAATGAGAAAAATAAGCAAACAAGTATTCAAAAAACACAAAACAAACCTATTCCCAGCAAGATACGCACCAAATTCAATAATACAGGTACTTCAGCTCGTAGAGAAAGGAGAAATAGAACTAAACCCACCCATACCGATACCACCAGACTTCCGAGGAAAACTCAAATACGACGAAGAAACATGCGTAAACTGCTACCAATGCCTCAACGTATGTCCAACAGAAGCAATGAAGGTCCACGAAGAAAACGATGAAGAAAAAATAACATTCTACACAAGCAGATGCACATTCTGCCAACAATGCGCAGACATCTGCCCCGTAGACGCAATCGAAATGACAGATGAATTCATCACACTAGCGGCATTCGATAAATACGACCAAAACCTGATAGTAAACGGAGACAAAACACCAGGCCAACTCAAAAAAATAGACAAATAACCATAACTATAGGGTGGCTTAAAAACCACCCCTTTTTTTTAATCAATCCCACTTTTTTGATCCAAACAGAAAAATAATAATAGATAGTTTTTATCTCGTTTAACCGTGTTTTTGGAAAAACAATAAACAAATCAAACGTTATTATATCGATAATGATATCTAAGATGGCTATAAATGTCTTTATACCACTTACTTCCGAGTTGTATCTAGCATCTTTTTTCTGGATTTTAATAGCAATTATTGGATTGGTTTTATTTTATTCGTTATATAAAGCAACAGATAGGTTTTACTGGAAATTGTCACTTGCTTTCACGTTCTTCTGGTTTTTAGGAATATCAGGTGTTTCAGGGTCTTTTGAAGAATACCTATTAGGGGCAAATATAGCATTTATTATTGTTGTACCGATTATCGGTTTTTTATCAATGTTATACCTACATTATAAAACTCCATTTAAATTCAATCGGCCTTTCGGCATATTCTTCGTAGTTGTTTTCACGCTTGCAGCCGGTGGTTTCTTAGCTTTAACCGCTAAAGCCAGTGATATCTTTCTTGGAACCATTATTTTGGAGAGTAACACCGATCTAATGGTTGATTTAGTTTGGATAGCAGTCGGTGGACTGTTTATGGGTTTTTTATTGAAATACTATAGCAATAAAAAACAAATATATTTAGAACCAAGTTCTGTGTCATTTAAATTCTCTATTAAAGAACCTTCTCAATGGGCTTCCCGGTTACTGGAGTTTGGTTTTGGAGAGAAAGGAAGTGGTTGGGCACCGATAGCCGCTCGTTTTCTTCAAGCGGTATTGGTTATATTCACAATAGCAGGGGTATACACAGGTAATGTACGCTGGACTTTTTCCGCATTGATAGCTTTAGCTATAACACAACTACCAACAATAATTACAAAAAACCTGGATATGTACCTACCTCCTTTGCTTAACTTCTTGATAGTTTTAGCGCTTTCACTACATGTTGTAGGTGGTTTTCTAGGTTTCTACGACAACGTATGGTGGTGGGACAACCTTACACATACATTCTCAAGTTTTTTAATAACGGTTCTAGGTCTGGTAGTTTTGTTTTCAGTAGACCTATATGCTGATTCTATAAAGATACCTGGTAGATATACCTGGATGTTTCTGTTTATGGTGATTATGGCTACTGGAGTTGTCTGGGAGATACTGGAGTTTATTGGCGACGAGTTATTTGGAACCACTATGCAGTATGGATTGCGTGACACAGTTGCCGACATGTTTTGGAACATGGTTGGTGCTTCAATTGCAGCGTTATTAGGTCAGAGATATCTAGAACCCTACAAAAATAAATGGAGCTAATTAATTGTTATAAAAAATGAATTGTCTAGGTCGAGCTTCCGAGGCATATTCCCATGAATTAATTTGTTAATACCCTCAGCTCCACCACCGACCGATCCGTTTCGAACGGTATAGTGGGTCACAAAATGTATATCTACTAACTTAATGGCATCTTTCCTTCTTACCTTATCTATAGAAAAGGTTTGTTTAAATAGAAAAATAAAAATAGTTGGGTTTGGGTTTTACATCTCTTTTGGTGCTTTGAATCCAAGTAGGTTTATTGCGTTTTTTAGTGTTATTTGGGTTGCTTTAACTACTGCGAGTCTTGTTTGTTCTTTATGTCCAGTGTTCAGTACTGGGACGTCTCTATAGAACTGATTGAAGTCTGATGCTATGTTTAGTGTGTATTCAGCGAATCTATGTATTTTTCTTTCTTCAGCTGCTTTTTCAACTTCGTAGGAGTATTTTGATATTGTTTTAAGCAGTTTCTGTGTTTCTTTGTTTTCATTGAGTATTTTTTCCGGTATCTCGATGTTTTCAAAGTTGATGTTTTCTGATCTGTTGAGTATGCTTGTAGCTCTTGCATGTGCGTATTGTATGAATGGTGCCCCTCTTTCATTGAAGCTTACTGCTTGGTCTATATTGAAGGTTATTGGTTTTTCAGGTGCGACCTGGATGAATTCGAATCTGATTGCGGCTTTAGCAACTTCTCTAGCTATCTTTTTACGCCATTTCTCTGGTTTTTCTGGCCTTCTATCGCTAACTTCCTTCATTGCCTTTTCTATTAGTTTTTCTCGTAGTTGGTCTATGGAGATGTATTCGCCTTTTCTTGTAGACATCTTTCCTTTTGGTAGTGATACGAATTCGAATACGATTGATTCAGGTTTATCTATATCTATTAATTCAAGTGCTCGAGAAAGTTGGTTTATGTAGAGTTTGTGATCTGCTCCAAGTACATTGATTATATGGCCTCTATTCGATTTCCATTCGTGGTAAGCGATGTCTCTTAATGCATATACGGAGGTGCCGTCTTCTCTTAACAGTATGAGTTCTTTATCCATGTCATTGAATTCTATTTTAAGTGCTCCATCCTTTACAGCGTGTTCTCTTAGTTTTTTTGTTATTTTTTCTACCGAACCGTTTCGTACAAACTTAGATTCTCTTATATATAGGTCGTGGTTTACACCGATGTTTTGTAGTGTTTCTTTCATTCCATTTAGACAGTGTTCAACAGTTTCTGTTAGTTCTGTATATGTGTCTTGGTCGTTTTGTTCGAAACGGTTCATTAATTTTTCGATTTCTTGTTCGTCTCTGTCGTCCATGTTTTTATTTGTTTTTGTGTAGGTTTTACCTACCGCGATATCCGGTTTGTTGTTTTCATCTAATCCGTATTTTCTAACTCCATGTAGAAGTATCGCCATCTGCCGACCTATATCGTTTACGTAGTAATGTGTTTCCACTGTATGGCCGGCTGCTTTTAAGATTCTTGTTAATGTATCTCCTAGTACTGCGTTTCTTAGGTGGCCTATATGTAGTGGTCCTGTTGGGTTGGCGCTTGTGTGTTCGAGGACGATTTTTTGTTTTTTTTCGGTGAGTGATCCGTAGTTTTCTTTCTCGATTAATATGTTTTTAAGTAGGTGTTTTAGTTGGGATCTATCTATGTAGTAGTTTATGTATCCTGGTTTTGAGAACTCAACTCGTTTGATATGTCTGTGTTTTTCGGTATCGATGTTTTTTGTTATTTTTCCCCCAAGTTCTATTGGGTTTTTGTTTAGTTTGGAGGCTAGTGAGAAAGGTAGTGTTGATGCGAGGTCGGCTATCTCTCTGGGCTCTTCTATCATTAGGTCTATCGGTTCTTTCACTCCTTTTTCGTTTAGTTCTTGTTGGATTCCTGTTTTATTTAAACTGTTTTTTAACGATGTTTCTACTTCTCTTTTAAATTCTCTGAACATTTTACCACTTTTTTCTTTAGGTTAGGATGGGCTGAATCTTAGTATAGCGGCTGCGCCTCCGAAGGCGTTGTATAGTTGTTGTCCTTCTTCGAAATCTGTGCTTACAAAAACTACTTCGCCACCCATGTTGTCCGTCATCTCTGCTAACTCGGTGACGACGTCTTCGACCTCTATATCTAGTTGTCCATTGCATTCTGGACAGTTTTCGTATCTTGATTTGATTTCTTTAGGCCCTTCACCTTTCAATGTCACATCTTTACTGTATCCACATTCACTGCAGTTGATGTTTACCCGGTATTTACGGAGGTCTTCAGAGATTACAAGTTTTTCTACGGCTCCCATTCGTATTGCTTTACGAACCTGGTTTTCACCGTATGTAACCATGTTTTCATCTTCAACTAATTTTTTGAGGAATTCTTTTGCTGCCCGCCGCTCCTCCATTGTTTCAATTTTCTCCAGTGTTTCACTTGCGACGTCGACAAGCTCTCTTAATCCATATTCATCGGTGTATGAAACGTCGTATTTACCGAGCACATCGATTTCGTGGTGTAACAGATCTTTTTTCAAGAACTCTTCTTTTGTGGGGGAAGGCCCTCCAACTAAAACACCAACCAGGTCTTCTTCGTTTTCAAAAATCTCGTTTGCAGATTCGCCTACCCGTTTGTAGAACTCGCTTGCAGCTATGTCTCGAAGTCTTTCGAAACGTGCTTGTGACTGTCCACCGGCTTTTGTTTTTCCAGGGACACCGGAGGTATGGTGACGTAACGCCTCTATGTTGTTACCGATCAATAGGCCTACAGTTGCCTCACGCCTATCAAGAACTAATAGACCTATTTTTTTATTTTTTTCTACAAGCTCTCTCAATGGTTCTACAAGGAAGTTGGAGTCGCAGTGGTATCGATATGAATTGATTTTTTCTGGAGGCTCTATTATAAGGCTCATCATATCGGTCTTATCGCCTCTTGTTGGTACCTCCCCAGCCATCATTATCATACCGTTTTCAGGTGGTTTTTTAAAATGTTTTAGTTTACCCATAAGTACGTCTAAAGCGGATTGGACGTTTTTCCTTGTATTCTTAGTTTTGATGTTGTTAGCTTGCCTATACTCATCTTTCAGTTGGTCGTAGGCATCTTTTATGTTTTTATCCGGTGGTACATACAGAGTTATTAACTCGGTATGGTTGCCTTGGATGTCTTGAATCTCATCCAACTTTCTTTTAAGCTCATATCTTTTATCGTCCAGAAGAAACCCTCCCTAAAAAAATGATAACAAAAATGTTCTCAATAGCTACAAGGTATAAACAACTATATCTCATCAACTAGGTGGTTCGATAGCGGTCTATAAAAACGCTGACTACCTTGACAGCATTTTGGTTCAAATCCATAATTAATCTATATCGAAGTCATCAGACAACAAATCACGTTGAAGTTATACCTGACCTAACTTAATTTGACTCCAAAACTTAATAGAGATTACGGGGTACTATATTTAGTTTCTAAGTCAGTTATGGTTTTTTTGGTTGACAAACTATTTAAGTTGATGTCTATACACTATCTTTAAGAAATAACGGGCTCTAAATAGTACCTAAAAAGACTGGTTAAATGAGAGGATTTGAAATTGATTGAACTGGAGAGCTTATTGATAATTGCTACGTTTGTAGGGTTGTTAGTTGTATCCTCCATCTCTATCAGAAATTATTTTTATCCAGAAAAATATGTTGGTTGGGTTTGGAAACTAAATGTTTTTTCTCTCACGATATTTGTAATCTCTTTCTTAATTTTTGCTTATTATTGTGTAACTGCAAATCCAGATGTTTTCTACTCATTTGCGTATGGAGACCCCGAATATCCATGGTATTATGCTTTATCAACTATATGGGCTGGGGAACAAGGTTCAATCTATTTTTGGACAACATTGATAGCGATCTCTATAGTTGTCGTAGAGATATTTCAAATAAAAAATACATCTAAAAAAACCCAGGACATATTTAGAGCTACAGTAAGCCTCATAACACTCGGATTTATCCTAATATTATTAATAGAAAGTCCATTTCAGCCAACAGAGGAAATGTTAGCTTTAAACAACATTCCAGGTGAAGAAGCAGATTACATAGAGCAAGGATTTGCGATGAGTCCGATACTTCTGAATCCATGGATGGCTATACATCCACCGATAATATTCGTTGGTTATGCATTTTTCACAATACCTATAGCCATCTCATTAAGTTACGGATTCACATACACCGATAAGTGGAATAAAATTTCTTTAGTTTGGTCTCGATTAGGATGGTTGTTTTTAACTTTAGGAATCGCTATCGGTGCTTATTGGGCTTACCTAACACTTGGTTGGGGGGGATATTGGGCTTGGGATCCAGTGGAAAGCGCATCACTGCTCCCATGGTTAACATCAACAGCATTACTCCATATGTTGTGGATGAACAAAAACAACGGTAGATATGAATACCTCAGCCATATGTTCATCATAATCACATTTTCATTAATAATGTTCACAACCTTTGTAACAAGGGGAGGGCTCCCGATAGAAGGTCCACATACATGGGGTGCTGCGGTAGGGCCAGTTCAAGCAATACTCCTATCAATGATAACAATACCACTGGTTATCGGAACATATCTTATATGGAAGAAACAAAAAAAGGACCAATCGGGCTAAAACATATCTAAAAACTGTTTTTTAGAGTATAACATTAATTTAATAAGTTTTTTTTATTCACGATATTCTTATTTTAATTACAGGACTATGGTTACATGAGTGGTATTTTATGCAGGCACCTTACGGCGTGGTTTGTTGTGAATTGCTTGAAGATGAACTAGCTTACATACTTAACAGAGACAGTGAAATCCAAAAAACCTACTTAATACTTGATGAATCTGGAGACAGCATTATAGATAAATTAGAGATTGACTATGAATCAATATCCTTTAGTTCACTACCAACCGAGATAAAAGATGGCGAAGTCATCGTTGTAATGATGTCTATGGCGCTCCATGAAGAACCAGAAAACCTTAAGAAAGAGGTTAAAAACTGGGTTGGTCGTTTATCTCAGTTTGTAGATGATGTGTTTCTTTTTTATGGTTTGTGTGGTAATGCACTTAAAAAGATAGATGAAATCGATAAAGAGGTTGAAGGTACTCTGGATATTTTAAGAGATTCTACTGGAATAGTTGATGACTGCATATGTCTAGCATTAGGCGGTACCGATAAGTATGTACAGTATATCAAGAAAGATCCTGCTACGTTTTTTTTAACTCCAATGTGGGCTGACAACTGGAGAGATATGTTCATTAAATGTAAGTTGGTTAGGGATTTAGACAATATAGAGCTTGCTAAAAAAGTCTTTGAGAACGCTGGATACAACAAGGTTTTAAAGATCGATACTGGAATAATTTTTTCAGATGGTTTTGATGAAAAGGTAAGGGAGTTTTCAAAAACATTTGAGTTGGATATCGAAAAAACAACTACGAATAAAGGTCAAGAACTGTTGGTAGAAAATTACTCTAGGTTTAAAGAGAATTTGGATTGATTTTTAGACAACAATTTATGGGTTTTATTGGGTTTTAACCCCCTAAAACTGTTTGAAAGTTGTTTTAGGGGTTTTGGTTGTTTTAGTTGGTTTTGAGTAGTTTTTGTATTTTGTTGTTTATGTATTTCTTGTCGTTTGGGTCCATTCCTAGCATTCCGAAATGACCCCATGTTGTGGGTATTGGGTGGAGCTCGCTGTTTGGGATGTGTTTTTCTTCTTTTTCGCATTGGTCTAGTGTGAAAAACATGTCTTCTTCGAATGGCATTACGTATACCTTTGCTTTGATTCTTTTTAATGCTTTTTTTAGATCTCCATTTGTGTTTTGGCTTACGTCTGCTTCTCTCCATTTTTTGGCCATGCATATGAGGTTGTTTGGATCCATTGGTAGGAACCATTCATTCCAGAAGTTTGTTAGGAAGTCATTTAAGGATGTGAATCCTGGTTTTTTCCAGTCCTTTTGGCTGTAGAGTTTTGAGCTTGCGCCCATCATTGAGAATAATTTTGCATGTCTTTTGAGGCCTTGTTGTACTGCGTGTGGTTTTTTGTAGTATCCGTGTCTGTAGTTTGGGTCGCTTTGTATTGCGTCGATTAGTGTGTCGACGAATATTTTGCTTATTACTGGGTTTTTTGCTGTTCCTCCGATTGGGGCTGCTTTTTTCACCATTTCTGGGTATCTTACTATCCATTCGTAGGTTTGTTGTGCGCCCATTGACCATCCTAGGACTAGTTCTAGTTTTTCTATTCCAAATTTTTCTGTGATTAGTTTGTGTTGGGCTCTTACGTCATCTGAGATGTTTATTTGGGGGAAGTCTGCTTGGCCGTTTGGTGGTTTTGTGTTGTGGGGTGATGTTGATAGTCCATTTCCGATTTGGTTTGGGAGTATGATGAAGTATTTTGTTGGGTCTAGTGGTTGGTTTTCTCCTATGTACATCTCCATGTCTTTGCTTGTTCCACTATACATGTGGGGGAATAGGATTGCGTTGTCTTTTTTGTTGTTGAGTTCTCCAAAGGTTGTGTATGCGATTTTGGTGTTTCTTAATGTTTTTCCTTCTTTTAGTTTGAGGTTGCCTATTGAGTGTTTTTCGTAAGGTCCGTGTATCTGTTGGCTGTAGTATTTGTTTTCTATTGTGGACATTGTTCTGCTTGCTCCTGGTGATGGAGCTTCTGCTGGTTTTTTGTTATTTTTTTCTGTCATGTATTGACACTTTAATTAGGTAAATTTGTTATAGTATGTTATTTAAGGTTTAGGTTTTTTTGTTTTTTTACCTTAAAACAGGGCTAAGACCCTCTTTCTTTAGGGCGGGGAGTATGTCACTGGTGGGGAAAGATTTATGTTTCGGTGGTAACTAAAGACAATTGCAACTGTGTAAACAAATGCAATATAAGTTGCTGCATAATTTATTTTCACCAAGAGGACCAACATGTCAAAACATAAAGAACACCAACTCGGTTTCTTCGAAAAATACCTAACACTATGGGTAGCAATCTGCATAATTATAGGCCTAGCTATAGGCCAACTATTCCCAGAAATAACAGCCTGGTTCGAAGAATTCGAGTACGCAGGAGTATCAATACCGATAGCAGTAGTCCTATTCCTAATGATATACCCAATAATGGTTCAAATAGACTTCAAAAAAATATTAGAAGCCGGAAAATCATGGAAACCAATAACAACAACCCTATTCCTAAACTGGGCAATAAAACCATTCCTGATGTTCGGTATAGCCTGGCTATTCATGATGATAATATTCCAACCAATTATAGGTATAGAGCTAGGCGAAGAACTAATGGCCGGAATGATACTTCTAGGCGTAGCCCCATGCACAGCAATGGTACTGGTCTGGACATACCTCTCAAGAGCAAATATGGGACACGCACTCGTAATGACAGCCATAAACTCCCTAACAATGGTAGTACTATACGCACCACTAGCAGTATTCCTACTCGGACTCGAAGACATAATAGTGCCCTGGGAACAAGTCGCCTTCGGAGTAGCCATATACGTAGCACTACCATTAATAGCAGGATACCTAACAAGATGGTACCTCCTTAACAAAAAAGGAGAAAAATGGTTCAACAAATTCACAAAAAACCTACATTACGTCGCAATGACAGCACTACTCCTAACAGTAATAGTGATAATAGCACCACAATCCAGCCTGATAATTGGAAGCCCAGAAATAATCCTACTCGTACTGATCCCACTAACAATACAGATACTAATCATGTTCGGATTCGGCTACTCACTCTCCAAAAAAATAAACCTAACATACGAAGACGCATCCCCAACAGCAATAATAGGAGCAAGCAACCACTTCGAAGTCGCAATAGCGATGGCAATAACACTATTCGGAATAGACCACGGAGCAACACTCGCAGCCGTAACAGGACTACTAATAGAGATCCCAATAATGCTAATAATAGTACAGATAGCACTCAAAACACAAGACTGGTTCACAACCAAAACCGCGGCCTAACAAAAACAAACATATATAAACAAAAAAACAACCTAAACAAGGTGATAAAAAATGGAATCAGAAAAAGATGGAAAACTAGATAAAATGATTAAAAAAGTCAAAAAAGCAGTCAAAAAAGAACAAAACCAATGCTGCTGTGAACTCGAAATCGAAGAAAAAACAGAAGACAAAAAAACAGAGGGCTAAAACCGCCCTCCACCCCCTAATTCTATCAAAAAACAACCAAAAAACAAATAAAACAAATAAATATATGCAATATTGTGCACAACTGAACGATATATAAAAAAATACAACAACCAAAAATAAAGGCGAAAAAAGTGCTACCCCCAGAAATACAAGAAAACCTAATCCAATCAACCGACTACTTCATACAACTAGCCATAATACTAATCCCCCTATTCATAATAGCATCATTCATAGTAGGCCTAATAAGAGAATACCTACCACCCAACAAAGTGGAAAACAAACTAAAAAAACACGACGAAGGAAAAGGAAACATAATCGCAGCACTCTTCGGATCAATAACCCCATTCTGCTCATGCTCAACAATACCAATACTCGCAGGCCTACTACAAGCCGGAGCACCAGTAGGACTATCATTCGCATTCCTACTCAGCAGCCCCCTGGTAAACTGGATAGCAATAATACTCCTATTCGGGTTGTTCGGAATAAATATAACATTACTATACATAACAACCACCTTCACACTAGCAGTAATAGGAAGCCTCATAATAGGGAAAATAGGCCTAGAAAAACACCTAAAAGACGTCAAAATCAAAAAAACCAGCTGTGACACACAAAAAACAAACCACAAAATAAAACTTCAAAACGCATTAAAAGGCTCACTATCCTTCTTCCAAGAAATGCTCCCATACCTAACAATAGGAATGATAATCGGAGCATTAATACACGGAGTCGTACCAGAAACCATACTAAACATGGTTCTCGGTGACGAAAACCCACTAGCAATCCCACTCGCCGTCATACTCGGAGCACCAGTATACATAAGCATGGAAGGAATGCTACCAATCGCAGCAGCCCTCGCCGACAGCGGACTACCAATAGGAACCGTACTAGCATTCGTAATAGGAGGAGCAGGAGTCAGCATACCAAACCTCATAATGCTAAACAAACTGTTCGACAAAACCCTACTAACCATATACGTCACCACAATAGTGTTTGTTGGAATGGCAACCGGAATAATATTCAACCAAATCTACTTCTAAACTCTAACTATAGACAGTATATAAAAACCAGAATTTATAAAGAAAAAATATATAAACCCACAAGAATACTTACTAAAAAATTCATAACGGAGATGGTCCTAATTGTAAATGAATCAATCGAACTAAAAGAACATCCCGACACAGTAGAAGAAATAATGGTTGACAAATACATAGCGGTCAACCAAAACACATCCGCAGAAAAAACAATAGAAAAATTCAGAGAACAAAAAGCAAAACCAACAGACGAAACCACAATATACTATATATATGTAATAGACGAATACAAACACCTCGTCGGAGTACTATCACTCATAGAACTACTACACGCAAAACCAGACAAACCAGTCAAAGAAATAATGAAAAAAGACGTAATAAGCCTCAAAAAACAAGAAGACCCTGAAAACGCAGCCAAAAAAATACAAAAAGCAGACCTAATGTCACTCCCAGTCGTAGATGACAAAAACAAACTAATAGGAGCCGTTAGATTCGACGACATAATGGACGTAGTCGACGAAGAATTCTCCGAAGACATGTACCGACTAGCAGGATTCAGCTTCACAGAAGAAGAAACAGCAAGAAGCACCGCAATACTAGACTCCCCCATAAAAACCATACTAAAACTCAGAATACCATGGCTCTTAGTAGCACTGGTCGGTGGATTACTAGCCGGATTCGTAATAGACACATACGAAGAAACACTAGAAGCAACACTCGCACTAGCAATATTCCTACCAGCAATAATGGACATGGGAGGAAACGTAGGAACACAAGCCTCAACAATATTCGTCCGCGGAACAGCCCTCGGACAAATAGGAGAACAAAACGTAAAAAAACACATACTAAAAGAAGGGCTCGTAGGACTACTAATCGGAATACTAGTAGGAACAATCGCAGGAATAGCCGCATACCTATGGCAAGGAATCCCAGAACTCGGAGTAGTAATATTCCTATCCCTCACACTAACATGCATAGTCGCATCCCTAATAGGCTACGGAATCCCATGGATCGCCCACAAACTAGGATACGACCCAGCAGCAGTCTCAGACCCATTCATAACAACAATAAAAGACGTAACAGCACTACTAATCTACTTCTCACTAGCAACAGCACTGGTACCAATAATATAAAACCCCCAAAACTCCCTTCCTTCTATTTATTAAAACAACAAAACACAACAAGAAAACAGATAAACAAAGATAGAACATCCACAAAAATGATAAAACAACCTAAACTAATTAGACATTAATGAAACTCAAAGACATCAACATACAGAACCTAACAACACTCACAGTAATACTACTAGGAATAACCTGCATAGTGATACTACTAGGAATATTACTAGGATTAGGTCCAGACTACAAATCATACTACAATAATAGAACCGGCCCAATAATGCTAGCTATACTCTACGTTCTAACCACATGCTACCTCATCAAACACATAAACAAGAAAAAAACCCTCACAATAATCTCGATATTAATACTAACCTCAATAACCCTATACCTAACCTCCCCAATACAAAACATATATCTCGAAACCTCTCTTCCAATACTGATCACACTACTAATATTACTACCAATAGACCTCCTAAAACAGTTGAAAAAAAAATCCAAGCGAAACAAAATCAAAAAAACCGGGTCAACAATCATACACATCTCAATAATACTAATAATAATTGGAGTAATCACAACATCAACAATGGGTTTCAATCAAGAACAAACAATATCAGAAAACGAAGTATGGGAAATAAACAACTATAAAATAGAATACACCGGATACGAAGAAACAGACAAAGGATACGCCACATACCACCACTTCAACCTGAACATCACCGACCAAAACAACCAGCAAACAACAACTCAAATAGAAGGAATTGAAAAAGGCGACAGCCAGAGCTTCAGACCAGCAATACACTCAACACCAACCGAAGACCTTTACTTAAGCCTCAACCATGGAGACGAAAACCATATAACAATAACCGCTGAAACAAACCCACTCATAATACTACTATGGCTCGGGTCAATACTATTCGCAATCGGAATGACAATGAAACTAATCCCAACCAAAACAGACTAAAAAACACAAAGAAAATCAAAACAACTTTAAAACACAAACTAAATCAATAAAACAAAATACCAGATCTCTCCCCTTCTGGAATAAACTCCCTCTTACCACCACGACCAAACATACCATTAATATCTGCAAAATCAAAACACAACCCATCATCAGAAAACGCTACCTTAATAAAGGGATTAACAACCCACGCATCACCACAACCAACATGAGCAGCAGCGCAAATACCTGCATAAGCAGGCATATGCTCTGTATTCAACGCAGCATTAGGGTAGTTAGGACCACGTAACTCAAGAGGAGATGATTCATCAGTCCGATAACTAAACGAATTCGGATATCCACATTGATCCTGCAGATCATATCCATAAAAACCTAACCTACCACAACGCTCCTTATGTTGATTTTGAGACAAAAACCATCCACTCAATCCAGCCTGCGAATGTCCAGTAGCCAAACCGACAGTGACACCAGCAGCAATACCTCCAATAGCAGCTCTTTGAGAACCTCCAAAATGTGTCTCCATAGCACTTGGAAAATCCTCATAACAACCCAAAGCATAATCGTTAACTTCAGTTGCTAATTCACTGACAACATCAAGATTTACTGGAGCAGACCCAACTTCACCAAAACGATCAACAACCAACTCCTTACCATAATAAACAAAATCGTCAAGTATGTCATCTGTATAATGACAACAACCATCCTGTGTAAAACCAACACCACCAGACATATAACCACCTAAATAAAGTTGGTCGTAAATCATTGCAGATAACGCTACTGTTTCGAGTGTTGCTCTTGATGGGTCGTCTGGGTTTGTTCTGAATGATTGGGCTATGTCTCCCATGTATCCGAATGGTATTCCACCTGGTTCGTTTTCTCCTCTTGCTCTTCTTCTTGGCATTGCGCTTGCCATGTTAATGACTTTGGAGTGTTTGGATGCGTATGCGAAGTCTGCGATTGCTGCTTCACCTGCACAGAGGCTGTAGCTTGAGATGAATGCCATGGAGCTTTGCATTGCAGCCCATCTACGGATAGTTGCGCCGTCCATTACTCGTGTTACTATGGTTGGTGCGCGGATTGCTTGCCAGAGAGAATCGCCTATTGCTTCTTTAAGTTGTTCGGCTTGATCTTCAGGGAAGTTCTCATTAATGTCGATGAGTAGGTTGTCATCTATTTCGTCTGCTAATTCGTCATTTCCTGTGAAGACTTTGACGTATGCATCACCTGTTACTCCTGGGTTACACTCAGCCATGTGCTCTTGGACAACAGCACCTCCAGGCTGTGTGTGGTTGAATACCTCTAGGTATTCGTTTATTGTTTCTGGAGTAACTTCGACTCCTAGTCTTTTCTCCATCACTTGGTGAGCGGTATCCAAACCAACGATAACTGTTCTTTGGATATCGTCCCAAGCTTGCTGCATTGCAGCGTTGTTGATTATATGTAGGTCGTCAGGCTCAACCATTGTGTCTGTGTGGCTAAGTTGGTAAGGCATTAAAACACGCTGTCCAAGCGGGACACCTATGTCTTCATTTAATGATGGTGTGCCTCTTTCTTTTGCTATTTGTGCTGCTCTTTCTTGGAATTCTTTTTTCCTTTCGGATTGTTTGTATCCGCCTAGGTCGTAGAAATGTGTTTTTGTATCTGTTGGTTCTTCTTCGAATTTATTTTTAAGCGCCTTTATGAATCTTTTACTTTGTTTTTCATTCATCAATAATCTCTCATCGATTTTGACAACTATAAACTATCTATTGTTTTTAGAAACTGTTAAGTTATTAATAAGTATCTGTTTATTTAGTTTGTTAGGTTTTATTTTCTATTTAGGTTCATCACCTAGATATCTAGTTATATATCTGGCTTAAATCGTTACAACTATTTTTTTAGAAAAAACTGTGAGTATAAGATGATAATATAGAATAGAATAGAATAAAATAAAATAAAAAAAGAAAAAGGGAGGGAGAGAATTATGGTGATATAATTCCAGATCTCTCTCCTTCTGGTTCGAATTCTCTGAGTCCACCGCGTCCTACTTCCTCGTTTACGTTTGCAAAGTCGAAGGATAGGTCGTTGTCGGAGAACGCTACTTTGATTATTGGGCTTGCTACCCATGCGTCACCTCTGGCCCAGTGGCCACCTGCGGCGATTCCTGCGTATGCGCTCATATGTCCGACGTTCATTGCGTAGTTGGGGTAGTTTGGTCCTCTTAGTTCGAATGGTGCTCCTTCGTCGCTTCTTATGGATAGGCTGTTTGCAGATCCACACTGATCTTGTAGGTCGTATCCATAGAATCCGAGTCTGCCTGCTCTTTCTTTATGTAGGAGTTGTGATAGGTACCATCCGTTGACTCCTGCGTTGGCGTTTCCGGTAGCCATGCTTGCGGCTACTCCGGCAGATGCAGCTACTACTGCTGCTCTTTGTGATCCTCCGAAGTGTGCTTCCATTGCTGCTGGGTAGTCTTCGTATGCGCTTAGGGAGTAGTCTGTCATTTCGGTTGCGATTTCTTCGACGTTTTCCATTGTTGGTTCTACGTTTCCGAGTCCACCGAATTTTTCGTCTATTAGTTCTGCTCCGTGGTATACGAAGTCGTCAAGTATGTCGTCTGTGTATGTTGCTGTTGCGTATTGTGTGAATCCGACTCCACCGGACATGTATCCTCCGAGGTAGAGTTGGTCGTATAGTACGGCTGCTAGTGTGATTGTTTCGAGTGTTGCTCTTGATGGGTCGTCTGGGTTTGTTCTGAATGATTGGGCTATGTCTCCCATGTATCCGAATGGTATTCCACCTGGTTCGTTTTCTCCTCTTGCTCTTCTTCTTGGCATTGCGCTTGCCATGTTAATGACTTTGGAGTGTTTGGATGCGTATGCGAAGTCTGCGATTGCTGCTTCACCTGCACAGAGGCTGTAGCTTGAGATGAATGCCATGGAGCTTTGCATTGCAGCCCATCTACGGATAGTTGCGCCGTCCATTACTCGTGTTACTATGGTTGGTGCGCGGATTGCTTGCCAGAGAGAATCGCCTATTGCTTCTTTAAGTTGTTCGGCTTGATCTTCAGGGAAGTTCTCATTAATGTCGATGAGTAGGTTGTCATCTATTTCGTCTGCTAATTCGTCATTTCCTGTGAAGACTTTGACGTATGCATCACCTGTTACTCCTGGGTTACACTCAGCCATGTGCTCTTGGACAACAGCACCTCCAGGCTGTGTGTGGTTGAATACCTCTAGGTATTCGTTTATTGTTTCTGGAGTAACTTCGACTCCTAGTCTTTTCTCCATCACTTGGTGAGCGGTATCCAAACCAACGATAACTGTTCTTTGGATATCGTCCCAAGCTTGCTGCATTGCAGCGTTGTTGATTATATGTAGGTCGTCAGGCTCAACCATTGTGTCTGTGTGGCTAAGTTGGTAAGGCATTAAAACACGCTGTCCAAGCGGGACACCTATGTCTTCATTTAATGATGGTGTGCCTCTTTCTTTTGCTATTTGTGCTGCTCTTTCTTGGAATTCTTTTTTCCTTTCGGATTGTTTGTATCCGCCTAGGTCGTAGAAATGTGTTTTTGTATCTGTTGGTTCTTCTTCGAATTTATTTTTAAGCGCCTTTATGAATCTTTTCTCTTTATCTGCCATTTTTATTCACCCTCCATTGAAGAAGGATTATATCCAGCTAGTGTTCTTAGTTTGTGTACTCTTTGTGTGAATTCGACAACTTCCTCATCTTCTGAGAATGGTTTGCCGTCTTCTCTAAAGATACATGTTCTTTCAAGTAGGTCTTCTTCGCTCATTGGTTTTCCGAATGATATTGGTTGGTCGAGTGGGACCCCTATCTGGTCTTTTACATATTCGACTTCGCCTGTGTCTTCATTGAACTGGTATCTTTGTAGTGCGTCGAACATTAATCCGTTTTCGTCAAGCCTTACGGCGTGTCCGTGAACGGTTGCGCCTCTTAGGCCTGTTTTTGCTGGGTCGAACACTTCTGTTGTTAGGAGTTCTTTGCTTATTTTTTCAACGTCTCTTTCTCTTGCTTCGATTACTTGTCTTCCTGAGAGTGTTCCGGTGTCGATTCCTCTGTATCTTGTCATGTACATGTATGCTCTCATGAATGGTGGGAGCGGTGCGTTGTATACGGAGTCTGTGAATTGTACGTATCTTATTCGGTCTCCGGCTTTTGCGCCTTCTGTTGGCTCTACCATTTCTCTTATTGGACAATCTGGTTCATCCAGCTCATCAAGTGGT
The DNA here is from genome assembly GCF_002153915.1 of Methanonatronarchaeum thermophilum. Lineage (NCBI taxonomy): Archaea > Methanobacteriati > Methanobacteriota > Methanonatronarchaeia > Methanonatronarchaeales > Methanonatronarchaeaceae > Methanonatronarchaeum > Methanonatronarchaeum thermophilum. Next base: position 450,285 of record NZ_MRZU01000004.1, on the reverse strand, counting down.
GGATGTACGCTTTTAAACGCTTCTCCTGGTTCTCGATGGCTTAGTAGAATTGTGACATCATCATCTGATATTTCTCGTAGTTTCTCTAACTCGTAATCTGGATCCATGTATTTTCTTCTGTTTTCTGCAGGTGTGGTACTACCTGGGTACCTCTGGGCTTCGTAACTCATTTATATTTCACCTCTAGTTTTCAACATTTTATTTATCTTTATTTTCTTTATCTGGTTTTTTACCATATCTCATATACTCAGTCACAGTGGGTTTTGGCTTCGTGTATTGTCCAGTTTCGATGTTGTAGTCGCAGGATATCTTTATATCGCATATTTCTGTTATATCCCCTATTATGGGGTCTACGTCATCGTCTTCGGCGTCTAGGTCTAGTATTATTCTTCCCACTTTGACTTCGAGATCGGTTTCTTTATCCATTATTTTTAGTTTCTTCCTCTCGGTATGTGGGTTTTCGATTCCTTTTGCAGGTCCATACGGTACTCTCTTTGGTATTCTTGGGCCTGTGACCACGATTTCTCTGACTTCATCGATTTCGGAGAGTTGTGTTATCACTTCACTCGCGGTGTCTCCGAGTAATAATCTGTCTGGGAATATTTGGACCTGCGTTGGCATTTTTAGGCCAACTCCCCCTTTCTTTCTGCTGCTGCTTTTGCTATTTCGTCCATTGGTGTTCGGAATTCAGGTATTTCGCCGAATGTGTCGAACTTGAGGCTTGATGTTGATTCTGGGGACATCATTTGTGTTCCTGCGTCTAGTGATACACCTGCTGAGATAGCTGGTATCATTGCGCCTTTTGCGTGTCTTGTAACGATGTGGTTTCCTTTAAATATACCTGGTCCTCCACCGCCGTATATTGAGTGTGAGAAGAACGACATTCCTACTGATGTACCTTCTGCTCTTCCGAAGTCTACGCCTGGTAGGCTTGTTTCTCTTTCAAGTAGGTTGTTGTAGTAGAGTATTGTTGATGGTACGGCTTGTGCTGCTCTCATTGCACCACAGTTTACCATTACTGCTGCCATCATACCTGCTGTTGCGTATGCGTTCCATAGGGCGCTGTCGTCTGTTTCGTACACGTCGTATCCTGATGGTAGGGTTTCTTTTACTTTGATTACTCCGTCGTCTAGTGCTCGTGCTACTAGTGATTCGACTACGTCTCCTACTGTTCCGTTTTGTGCGTTTTGTTCTACTAAGCTGTATACGATGTTGTCTGCGTTTAGTCCACCGTATGCGAGTTCTAGTAGTTGTTTTCTTTCGAATGAACCTACTGCGTCTCCTGTTTCGTACATAGCTCCTTGTTCAAGAACCATTGACAATGCGGTTGCTTGCATTGCGTTTTTCTGTGTTGAAGCTACAACGTCGTTCACCATTATGTTTCGGAGTGCGTATCCTATTCCTTCGTTTCTTTGTGGTATGTCGAGAAGTGTGTCTAGGTTTGATCCAGTTAGTTCAACTGTTTGTGGATATCTTCCCCAAACTGCTGCGTGAACCATATTTGAATCAAACATATCGACGTCGAATACTTCTACTACGGCTTCAGTTACTGCGGATGCAGCTGCTGAAAGTCCTGTTGTGTATTCGACACCAGCTTCGAATCTTTCTTCTGGTACCCTTATAAATAGCCTTTCTCCGTCGGCAACTATGTCGACGTCTGTGTCGTCGTCTTCGATAACCTTTATTTTATCTTCAACTGCTTCTGCTATCTCTTCAGCTTTTGCTACTATGTCTAGTTCAAGTTCTCTTCCTTTTATTTGGAACCCGAGGCCTCCGACCTTTCCGGTCTCTAGGTCTTTCTCCATTCCAGCTAGGTCTGCTACAACCATGCGTTTAGCAAGAGAAAACGTTGTTTTAATTGCATTGTTGTGCAGCGGAGATATCGCTTTGAGTGGTACGTCGCTTTCGAGGAGTTCACCTCTGTCACTATATAAATCGATGTTATCTTCCATTGTTTTTCATCCTCCTTAGAAATTACTCACCTAGGATTTTTAAATAAGAACTTATATATTTTTTTGTCAGCGTTAAGAAACTGCCCTAATTGACATTGTAAATCATGTATATTCCTCAACGAAAACGCTTTTTTGGGCAAATATTTAATTTCTACATCAAAACCTTTAAGTAGGGGGTTAAATCAAAAACTACTTAACCTAGTTATTTTAAAACCCCACCAAGGTGAGCTAGACAGTTAATATGTAAAACATCCCTAATTAAACTTTTGATAATATCTATAAAGAATTTTAAATAAGTTTTTATTTTATACTTAATTGTTTTCTAAAGACTCAATTTTGTCTATTTTTCCTAAAGAATTAATTTTGTATAGTGCGATATTTTTTGTATGTACCCAATAAACCGATTGAGGCGGCTGAGAAACAAGGAATCAACCAGAAGACTTGTCTCAGAAACAAAGTTAACTACAGACGACCTTGTCTATCCATTATTTGTTGAAAAAAGAGATAAACCAATTGAGATATCCAGCATGGATGGTGTTTACAGGTATCCAGTTGAAAAGGCTGTAGAGGTTGCTAAAGAAGTTGAAGACCTAGGGATACCATCAATAATCCTATTTGGCATACCTGAAAAAAAAGATGAAGTTGGGTCTTTTGCTTTTAAAAAGGATGGAGTAGTTCAACAAGCTTTAAAAAAGATCAACAAGGAAACAAATCTAACTTTAATTTCAGATGTCTGTTTATGTGAATACACAGACCATGGTCACTGTGGTTTAATCAAAAACGGCGTTGTTGACAACGATGAGACCCTTGAGTTACTATCAAAAACAGCCGTCAGTCATGCCGAATCAGGTGCAGATATAGTTGCTCCAAGTGGAATGATGGATGGAATGGTAGCAGCATTAAGAGATGGATTAGACCGTGAAGGATTTACATCAACATCTATCTTAAGTTACTCCGCTAAATACGCTTCCAACTACTATGGACCATTTAGAGATGCAGCAGAATCAACACCAAGTTTCGGAGACAGAAAAGGATATCAAATGGCCATAACTCAGAGAAAAGAAGCGATTAGAGAAAACAACATAGATGCAGTTGAAGGCGCAGACATGTTAATGGTTAAACCAGCACTCCCCTACCTCGACATCATAAGAGATACCTCAGAAAGATTTAACCTACCAATAGCTGCATACCAAGTAAGTGGAGAATACTCAATGTTGAAACAATCCATAAAAAAGGATATCATGTCTGAAGAAGTGATTAACGAATCCTTGATATCTATCAAAAGAGCCGGAGCCGATATAATAATAACATACTTCGCGAAAGAAATAGCCAAAAAAATATAAAAAAAACCCATGCACATCAAGTTGTTTTACCGTTTAGTTTGGTGTTTATAATATGGTAATGGATTTAGTTAGTTTAATTAGTTGGAAATGGTTTTTAGTCTCAGCATTAATATTCCTAATTGGTTATATATCAGCTTACCCTGTTTGGCGTTGGGAAATCAATATATTAATCAAATATCCTACCTGGATTTGGAGTTGGGTTAAAAGAAAGATAGGACCACAAGACCACTGGCTTAAGATTCTAGTATTTATTTTCACATTCAACTCATTCTCATTACTTGTCAACTTTATATCCGGTTTCTTAGTAGTACTGCCTTTTATACTGGCCTACTTCCTTGGCCTCCATCTAGGTGTCGTTTCAATGAAGGAGTTCGATAAAATAAGTTTCGCCATGATGTTTTTGAACCCTGTAGCATGGCTCGAACTTCCCGCAAGCTGGATTTCATTCTCAATCGGAATAGAGATGGGTCTAGAGATTTTAGATACAGGTCTTTCCCTAAACATCTTCTACGAACTACTACCTGTATTCGTGTTCATAGTTCTTCCAATATTGTTGATAGCAGCTTCACTTGAAACAGCTTTAATTAAAAAGATAACCCAAAAAGAAATGAATAGCTTCTAACAAAAAACAGAAACCAAACACTGTAGTTAGAGGACATAGACTAATTGGTGTAGAAGCGAGAAGGTTTTTAGTTTTGTGTTAAGAGTTGAAAGATTTTGGACAACTAATGAGTTGGTTTTTTATTAGTTTGTTAGTTTTTAGATTCTAGCTGCAAACATATATTCAGTTGTAGTTTTTAGTTCTCTTCGTAGTTCAATTACTTCTGGACGGTATATGAAGAGTTGTTCTTTATCTTCATCGATACCTCTGTTTAGTATCTCGCTGACTACCATGGTTGCATACCTTCCCGATATTTTATATGTACCTTTGGAGTGTTTTCTGTTGATTTCGATGTATATCGGTATTTTGAGTGTTTCCCAATATCTTTTTGGAACTATTTTTGAAATCCTTTCAATTTCATCTGAGTTTACTGTAAATTTCTCGCCTTTACGAGTTTTTAGTTCTAATTCAGGGTTTTCGGTTAGTTTTTTTAAACTAGCTCTTCTTTGAGGCAGGTGGTTGTTTAAAGCTTTAATCTGTTTCATCAAAATACGTTTATATCTCTTAGACTCCTCACTACCACCTGGTTTACCACCAAGTCTATTTCCTCTCATTAACAATACTTATTATCTAGATAACTATCAAAGGTTTTGAAAAAAAATCTTAAGAAGAATTAAATCAAACCTACTTAGATCTTTAAGAAAAGAGTATTAAAACTATATCGAGAAAAAATATTTTTTAAAGTTTATTGTTTATGTTGTCATTTGGAAGTTTAGGGTTTTTGTGTTGTAGTTTGTTTTAGAATAAATTTTTTTTTAAAATTAGGGAAGAGGAAGGTGTTTCCCTCTCTTTGGGAGAGGGTTGGATTGCTGTGTTATTGGAACAGCGCTCCAAGTCCTTCTGCTGCTTCTTCTTCGGCTTCTTCTTCGTCTTTTTCTTCCTCGGCTTCTTCTTCAGCTTCTTCTTCAGCTTCTTCTGTTGTTTCCGCTGTTTCTGTTGCTGGTGCGGCGGCCGGTTGGGCCATTTGTCCGCTTTCTATTGCTTCTTCTATGTCGACGTCTTCAAGTGCTGCTACAAGTGCTTTAACTCTTGAATCGTCTATTTCTACTCCAGCTGATCCTAATACATCGGAAATTGATTCCTCTGTTACTTCTTTTCCAGCGGAATGAACTAGCATAGCTGCATATATGTACTCCATTTTTATTACACCTCCATTGATTTAATCTTCATCGGGTAAAAAGTCTTCACCAATCTTTGAAGAGATTGTGCTCGCATCTATGTTTGCTTTTGCGACCAACTTCTTTAGTACTTCTGGTTCGAAGATTTCTGCTTCTATTCCTACGGCTAGTGCTTCGGTGTATGCTTTGTGTATTAGTGGTTTTATGGTTTCTTCTGTTGGATGTTGTATGCCCATTGCGAGTGCTAGTGCTCTGGATTGTGCGGTTGTTATGTCTTCTCTGTATTTGTCGATGTCTATTGCGAGTGTTTCTGGTTCAAATATTGTTCCTTCTTCGACGACTGCCCTTAGTTTTAATCCGACTTCCATCGGTTCGATGTCGAGTTTGCTTAGTACGTCGGCTACTTTTGCGTTTATTTCTTCTCCTTTTTCGACTATTGTTGTTGTGTTTTGTATTACAACGTCTCCTCCATCTATTCCGGCGGGCAAGCCGGCTTGTTGTAGGTCACTGAGAACTGGCCCTGGTTCTAGTGATGTAGGGCCTTCTTCGACCACTATGTCTTTCTGGGCTATATCGCCTGCAGAAGCTGGTGCAGTGGTCTTACTCTCTTCAAGCATGTTGTAAAGTTTAAAGGGATTTATATCTGAAAAGACAAGTGAGGTTTGTCCTTCTAAGTATTCTTTTAGTTCTTTTATGTTTTCTTTTTCTGCTGTATCTAGAGATATTTCTATTAGGGTGTTTCTACTTACCCTTAGGTCTGCTTTGCCTCTTAGATTGCTTCTCATTTCTTGTAGTTGGCGTGCTGGGATTCCTCCGATGTCGACGATGCCGACGGCTTCGCTGTTATCTATTTTGGTTGATAGGTTTGAAACTTCGTTTACTTTCCATTCAGCTACTTTGCTACTCATTTTAGATCAACTCCACTGATGGCCCCATTGTTGTTTTTATGTATACGGAGTCTATGTTTTGTCTTGCTTGTGGTAGGTCTCTTTCAAGTCTTTTTAGCATCGTGTTGATGTTTTCTGATATTTTTTCTTGACCTAGTTCGACTGTTCCGATGGTTGTGTGGAATGTTGAGCTTTCTCCTGATCGGAGTTTTACTGTGTTTTTGAGTCTCTTTATTTTGGGTTCTACTTCTTCGCCGGGTCTTACTGGGTCGGGCATTTTGCCTCTTGGTCCAAGTATTGGTCCTAATAACTTACCGATTTTTGGCATTAGGTCGGCTTCGGCTAGGAAGAAGTTCATTTCTTTTGCAAGGGCTCTTGCTTCGGATTTTTCTTTTCCGAGTTTTTCGAGTTCTTCAGGGGTTATTTTTTTGTCAGCGTTTTCGGCATTCAACATCTGAGCTGAATTGCCTATTACGCATACCTTTACGTCTTTTCCTAATCCGTTTGGAAGAACTATCTCCAGGTCTACTCTATTATTTGGATCTGAGAGGTCTACGTTTTTTAGATTTATTGCCATATCTACGTTTTCTTTAAAACCTCTTTCTGGAGCTAGGTCAACTGTTTCTTCAACCTTTTCCAAGATTTCTTCATTTGATATCAAAGTTAAACACCTTTTTTATAGTGAATCTATGAATTCCTGAGGTGGTTTTCCATCGATCTTAATTCCCATAGACCGACAGGTACCTGCAACTTCTTTCATTCTTTGTTCTGTATCTTTTCCTAAGAGGTCTTCTTTTTTCATTTCGGCTATTTTCTCTAATTTGTCTTTTGAAAGACTACCATTATATTCACTGCTTGGGTTGCCACTACCTTTCTCTACTCCTGCTTCTTTTTTCACTAACGCGGTTGTTGGTGGTTTTCCGACCTCTATTTCATATTCTTTCGTTTCAGGATCTACTTGTAGTGTTACAGGGACTTGCATTCCCTCAAAATCCTTAGTTTCTTTGTTTATGTCTTCCACCACTTGTTGTATGTTGACTCCTAACGGACCTAGTTTCGGTCCGAGCGGTGGGCCTGGACTTACGTTTCCAGCGTCAACTAAAGCACTAATTTCTTCCATTTTAATCTTCTACCTCCTCTTTTTGATCTAAAACTCTTACGTGATCTCCCTGTACAGTTACAGGTATAGGAACCATAGCCTCGAACAGTTCGAGAACTATTTCTTCTTTAGCTTCATCAATTCTTTTAACTCTAGCTTTCTCGCCTTTAAATGGCCCTGCAATAAGTTCAACGATATCTCCTTCCGATATCCCAGATACTGCAGGCTTCGGAGTTAGGAAGTGTTCAACCTCTTCTAAAGGTATTTCACCTTCCACTATACCTCTTGAATGAGGTATGCTTTCAGAGGCCTCTATCAATATATCTGATCTAGGGGCCTCTACTAATGCATATCCTTTAAGCGAGTTTGGAGAGAGAACCGCTCTAATATCGAGTTTTTCTCTCTTTGCAATCTGATATATCATATCAGCAACTGCTTTTTCTTGATTTGCAGTTGTCTTAAGAGCAAATATCTTCGACTCCTCTTCATCGCTTTCCATATCTTCTCTCAAAATTTATCCTCCAAGTATGAGGTGTAACCATAATTTATGACCCAAACGGACCCACTCCAAATATGTAAAATAGGAGCGCTAAAAATGTGATATTCATTTCTCCGAGTTCTATATAAAATTTTTTGATTCGAACAACTACTCAAACCAATTTACATTAAGAATTACTCGGATTCGTGGGGTCTATATATCGGTTCTTTTTAGTGTTTTTCTTGAAAAACAATAAACCTACTTACCTAACTATATGCTATTTCGTTATGTTTTTTTATTTTTTCTACTGTCTTTTTATTTGGTGTTTTTTGTGAATTCTTTGAATTTTAGTTTTGGTGCTCCGCATATAGGGCATTTTTCTGGTGCTTTGTCATCTACTGTGTATCCACATCTTGAACATACGTTTATGAGTTCGATATCAATGTCTTTTCCTTCTTCAACTTTATTTTTAGCTTTTTTGAATAGTTCTGCGTGTTCTTTTTCTGCTTTCATCGCCCAACTGAATACCCTTGTTGCTTTTGACTCCCCTTGTTTTTTTGCAACTTCGTAGTAAGATGGATACATCTCTTCGGTCTCAAACTTTTCGCCATGGATCGATTTATCTAGGTTTTCAGTTGTACTCTCTAATCCAGAGTGCATTGGCGCTGTGGAGGCTTTAACACCTTCCGGACTGATTTCAAGTAGGTTTTTAGCATGCACTTTCTCAGCAAACACAACTGCATCGAAGAGGAGTGATACGCCCTCAAACCCTTCATCCATAGCAACTTCAGAATATAACATATACCTCATATGCGCTTGGCTCTCACCTGAAAATGCATTCCTAACATTTGTGTAGGTCATCTCTTTCATATATACCACCTATTGGCATCTTCACACCCTATAAACCAGATATTTCGGACGGTGATTTTTCATGCCAAAAATTAATTAGTTTTTTATTGGTTTAATTTAACTTGATTGCAGTTTTTTAAGTTAGTTTTTTGGTCACCAAAATAGATAACTATTTCAAATAAAAAGGTATTTAAGAAAGTGTTTAAAATAAACCGTATTGTTGTTTGGTTGAAAATCATTTTTGAATGGTAGGAGATAATTTGAATATTAAGAATGGATTTATAGGTCTTTTTGGACTATTATGCCTTTTTGGTTTTTTGTTCGGAGGTGTTCAGGTAGGTTATGGGTTGGTTGATGATTTTAACGATAATGCTTCTGTTGATGACATTGAGGACTACCGACTTTCTTTTGAAGTTTCTTTAATGGATGAGTTGTCAGAAAACCAAATAGGAACTGAAATTAGTTGGTGGATAGCTGCAGATACACATTTAGGCCATACTAACTATCAAGGTGAGCTTCAAACCGCTGTAGAAGATATTAATACTGTCCCTACTGATTATGCAGTCATTCTAGGCGATTTAGTACATGATGGATCTAGTTACGTTGCTGAGTTTGATGAAACAATGAACAAATTAGACCATAATTGGAGTTACATACTTGGAAATCATGATTTTGATTCCGAAACTAATGAACCTGTAAAAGAGGTTAATTATTTTAGTGAAATTGTTAATGGTGTTCAAGTTATAGGGATTTCAGATGAGGATGGCGATCAAAAAGATAAAACTGTTGTTGGACCTGAGCAAGACCAATGGCTTAGAGAAACTTTAGAAGAAAATTCTAGCAAACCAACAATTATTATGAGCCATCACTGTCCAATTGATAGAGAGGTTACTTCTTTTGAAGATTGGTTAGGGGAAGAAATAGATGAATATAATGTAGTGCTGTGGATATCAGGACACGCTCACAAATGGGATTACCAAGAAGACATTGATGGATTTGATTTCGATAGATTAAAAATTACTTCCATCTATCACTGGGGTTGGGGTGGAGCTCAAGAAGAACAAAGTATTATATTATCCTTTGAAGGAGTGGATGAAAATACCTCTATGGTTCACGTAGATTTCAGGGACCATAATACTGGAGAATGGTTACACATAGATGACTTAAACCCTCCTAACCTCCCATTCGTCATCGCAATGATAATAGCGATTACCTCAATACCTATAGCTATATTGACTCTACATGCCCGGTCAAATAGATGACAATCGCCTCCCCAACTTTCCCTTCCCCATCACTTTAAAAACTGGATTCACCACAATCATCTGGATTCAAAAAATGATATAAAGGAAAGGGGGGGTTACCAATAATTCTCGATATAACTGAATACAGTCTGTTGTAGTTTGGTTTAAAAAATATTTCTATGTTGTAGATTGATTTCCAAAAAACATCTAAGGGATTTAACTTAGGATTTTTTTGGATTTTTTTGTTTATTTTGGTGTAAAAAGGTTGGTTAGCGTATTTAAACTACAGAACTTTAAGCTATGTTGGTCTTAACTTCTTTTTTGTTTGGTTAAGGGCTCAGCATAGCGGTTTGTTTAGAATTTTAGTTTTTGAATATTTTGGAGTTTTCTTCTCTGGTTGCGTAGTATATTAATAAAAGGAATACGATTGTTGCTATAATAATTATGTTTATTATGTTGGTTTCGTATATTAGATTCAGTCCTAAGAATGAATCTATTGCGGATACGCTTAGAGTCGGAGCTAGAAATATAAGGCCTAATATCATGTAGCTTTTAGATTTTAGCAGTTTACCATCCCCTCGAATAGAGTTATTTTTGTTGGTTTTAAATATTTTTTCTGTAAGTTTGTAGAATTTATGTTTCTCTTTTATATTTTAAGGTTTAAATGTTTTTTTGGTTTTTTGTGTAGTTTTTTTGTTGAAGTGTTTTGTTGTTTGAGGTATATTTTATTTGTGAGTGTTAGTAATGGTTCCGGATAGTGGTTTTTTAAGTGTTGGTAAGGGTTGTTTGGCTCTTAGTTCTAAGGCTGAGGTTGATTCCGTTAGTGGTGTTGAGGATAATATTGAGTATTATAGGGAGAAGGGTTATGATTTTGTTCCGATTCCATCTGAAAATCTCTATTTTTGTGTGAAAGATGAAGAGTTTAAGGAACTGGATTCTGATCAAGTTCTTGAGGTTGGTAGTGGTATACTAGATGCTGTTAGGTATCTTGATAGATATCCGTTTGTTTTGATTGAAGATGTTGATGGTTTTTTTATCATTACCGTTGCGGATTTGAATAAGAGGTGTGTTCGTGAAGCAGTTTATCCTTTGATTGTTGATTTGGAAAAGAAGCTGTCGAATTTAATTGTAAGTTCGTATCCCAACCCTGGAGATAACGATCTTATTGCGAGGTTAGGTAATCATACCGTTGGGTATTGGTATAAATCTAAGTTGGAGGGTGTTGAGCTCCATATAGCGGAGTATATGTCTCTTTCAGATATGGTGAACGTGATTCAGAACGATAAAGAACTTGTTTCTCAATGTGGTTTTTCTTCAAAAACCCAGTTTAATAAACATTTCAGTGGGCTTGTTGATCTTAGAAACAAGATTATGCATCCAAACAGGACTTTATTTCATTCTCAGGATGATGTGAGTAAGTTTTTAGGTCGGATTGAGAGGATAAAAACAGTTTTAGGTGAGTTGGAGTGTGGCTGCGTGGATTGATTATCTTATTTGTAAACTGTTTACCCTGAATTTTAGGTAGTTTTTGGTGTTTTTTTATCTTTTTTTGGTCATGGGATGTAGGGTTTTTGGTTTTTGAGTGGGGTTTTGTTATATTTCTGGTTTTCTATAGTTTTTCTTTAGGTTTTGGTAGTCTTTTGGGGGTTTACCTTTTTTTAGGTCTTTTATGTATTTTTGTGAGTTGTTTATAAGGAATTTTATGAAGTAGTTGACTAGTTTGGTTTTAAAGTAATTTCCTTTAGGGGTCATGATTTTTTTGTTTTGTTTTTGTAGTTTTTTTATTGAATCTATGCTTTGTTCAATGCATTCTCCGATTAATATCCAATGGATGGGTTGCATGTCTTTTGCTGTGAATGATTTGTCGTTTGATAATGCTGATCCTTCCATGGATACAAAGTTTAGTGGTACGACGATTTTGGATGTATTTTTTATGTTGTCCAGTAGGTCTAGTGTTAGTTTGACGTCTTTTTCCGTTTCTTGTGGCAATCCGTACATTAAGGTACATGCTGGAAACCAGTTGTTGTCGTTTAATAGTCCCAGTGATTGTTCAACTATGTTTGGCCATTCGTTGGGGGTTGATGGTAGTGCTTTTCCTTTCATATATCTATTTAGTAGTTTTGGGCTTCCGGTTTCTATTCCTGTTTGGGTTCCTATTATCTCTTGGTTTGGTAGTTCCATGCAGATTTCCGTTATTTCTTGTATTAAATCGGGGTTGTGGTAGGCTGAGGATAATGATATATGGCTTGTTTTTATTTCTTTAACCCCTTGGGTTTGGCTTACTTTTTTGAATAGTTTTATTACTTTTTGTTGGTCTGGGGTTATTTTTCTTGATCCATATCTTAATATATCTTCGCTGTGGAGTAATATTGAGTTTAATCCTGAATCTATGTTAACCTGGACGTCTCTCATTATTTTTTCTATTGGTTTGAAACGTATTTTTTGCATGGATGGTGTGCAGAAATCGCATCCACGTCCACATCCACGCATTGTTTCTACTAGTCCATGTATTGTTGCTCCTTTGATTGATGGAATTTGGTGTGTGGATGGTTGGTTTGAATGTATTATTCTAGGAACCTCTTCATTTTTTAGTATCGATTTTATTGTTTCTGGTAGTTTTGTTTCGGCTTCTCCAAGGTATACATGGTTTATTCCAAGTCTGTCCATTATATCTACTTCAGCTACTTGCCAAGCTGATTTTCCACCTACTATTAAGGTTCTATTTTGAACAGCTGGTTGTTTTATTAGTTCTATGAATTTCAATCGGTTTAGTGGTGGCCCTGTTTGCAGGAACTCTACGAATTCGGATGTAGGAGGGTTTATTCCTAATATGTCATGGCCACCGACAGCAATTATCTCTGTTTCATCTCCTATTGTTTTTTTAAGGTCTTTTGGATGTACAACTGCTACTTCTTGTTCGTTGAAGCCGTTTTCTCTTAACGTAGCTTCAACCATTCTTAACCCATAGTCGGCTTGTATTGCACGACCTTTTTTTCGAGGTACTGGTGGTGCTATTGTTTTGAAATAGAGCCATGAGGGGAATATGCCTGTTGGCATGCATGTTGAAAAACCTAGGAATATCCCTCCTGTGTAACTGCTCATCATCGTTTCATCGGATGTAATTACGATGGTTGGGTTGTTTTGATTTTTGTTATTTTTCATTATTTTTTCTATTATACTCAAAATACCATCTCCATGAAGTGTTTTCATGGATTTACTTGGGTTAGGATTTTTTATTTAGTTTAAATATGGTTTGGTTCCAAGTTATTTATTGTCTACATATCTTGTGTAGTTTTTCGGTATCCTGTTGTTGGAAAAAAATATCTATTTAGAGAACATGTTTTTAGTAGGTTTAGTTATTGCCAATTTGTTTGGTTTTTGAGGTATATAGTATGAAGATAACTTCAAGGCATCATATGAGGAAGGATAAAATACGTGAGTTAGGTGATCAGATTAATGAGAAGTTTGGTTGTACTGTGGTTGACTCTGGTTCTGATGTTGAGGTTGCTGAAACCGATGAAGGACATCAATTGGTTTTTGTTGATAAAAAACCGGTTTTGATGGAGTTTGGTGGTGATGTTTTTTTAACTCTTGTTGGAGCTCTTGAGATAGATGTAGAGAGGAGGAGGGTTGTTGTTGATCAGGGTGCTATTCCTTTTTTGTTAAATGGAGCGGATTTAATGGCTCCTGGAGTGGTTGATGCTGATGTTGGTATAGGGGTTGGTGAACTGTTTCTTGTTGTTGAGGAGGAACATGATAAACCTATAGCTGTTTGTAGGGCGGTGGAGAATGGAGATTATATGAATGAGAGTGGTTCAGGTAAGGTTGGTGAAACTCTACATTATGTTCAGGATGAGTTATGGGATTTCATTAAGGGTTTGTGAATATCTTTCATTCTGTTTCTGTTCAGTAGTTTTTTATTTTTTTTTTTCGGCCGGTAATTTTTCTGTAAAATATTGGGGAGATGAAGAGAGTTGTAGAGGACGTTAAGATGGTTTTAAAGAAGATTAATAGATCCAGATGTGACATCCTCCTCTCCCTGAAGGAAGAGGTCTTAGCCCTGAGTTGAGATAAATTGGGCTTTAAGTATATCTATGCGGGGTTGTGGTTGAGGTATGTTCTCTCGTTGATCTAGGGTTTGATGTGACATAGCCTACGAACTCTCCTTCTGATGGAGCTGTCTCTCCATCTCTGTATGGTCAGAGGTGTGAGGCATGGGGTGGGGAAAAAACTTAATTGGTGTGGGCGTACCTTTGCTGAAGGTCGGGTTGTAGTTAATTATCTATTCCACTTTGTTTGGGTGGGGTGGTTTTCGTTTACTGTTTTTAGCCACAGGAGCATACTGAACTGAATTTGCATGAAGAACATTCGTTTGATTGTTCTTCGTATTTGTCGTGTAGGTTGCATAGTATTCCGTTTTCTTTTATTACGTCGCATATATTGCATATTCCTTCTAGTGTATCTGCGTTTCCTTGTTCGTATGTTTGTTGGGCGAAGTCCTGGATTTTGTGTCTAACTTCTCCTTTGAACTCCATTTCGTATCCTCTTTTTCCGCTTACGTACTGGGATATTGCAGCGGGGGTTATTCCGATTATTTCAGATATTTTTTGTTGGGACATTCCCATCTCTACTAGGTCTTTTGAAATCTGTGCTCTAACGGAGGGTAGTACGTGTAGTACTATTATTTCGCATGGCTGTTTAGGCATATCATCTCAACCTGGTTTTTTATTTTAATTTTGTGTTGTTCGTTTATACTTAATGTTAACACACTTAAGTAATTAACGATTGTTAAGATTTTGTTTTTTTATATTTTTTTTGATGGGTTGTGGGCAACCGGTAAATTGGTTAGTATCTAACTCTAAAACTATGACTAATTGATTTGAGGGTAATTATCTATGAGAATTGCTGTTCCTAACAAAGGAAGAATCCACAAACCGAGTATGGAGCTTCTTGAGAAGGCCGGACTACATATTGAAGATAAGGGGGATAGAAAACTTTTCGCCCGAACCGCCGATCCCGATATAATGTTGTTGTTCGCTAGAACTGCTGACATCCCTGAATACGTGAATGATGGTGCTGCAGATATAGGTATAACAAGTCTTGATTTTATCAATGAAACTGGTGTTGACGTTGAGTTGTTACTGGACCTTGATTTTGGGGTTGCTGAGATAGTTTTCGCTGTTCCTGAAGATTCTGAGATAGGTTCTCCAACCGATGTTGAAGACCAGATGAATATAGCTACAGAGTTTCCTAACATAACCAAAAATTATTTTGGAGACCTAGATATCTATCCAGATATTATAGAGGTTTCTGGTGCAACTGAAATGACCCCTCAAGTTGGCATTGCCGATGGTATAGTTGATTTGACGAGTACTGGAACCACTCTTAAAGTTAATAAACTTAGAGTTATTGATAAGATCTTGGATACTTCAGCCCACCTAATAGCTAACAAAGAGTCTTTAAAAGAGAACTCCAAAAAAATCCGCGAGATTGAAATGGCTGTTGAAAGTGTATTGAGGGGTCGTAAGAAAAAATACTTGATGATGAACGTTCCAAGTGAAAAACTATCCGCTGTAAAAGAAGTTTTACCAGGAATGTCAGGTCCAACCGTTATGAACGTTGAATCGGAAAAGGAGATTGTAGCTCTACATGTAGTTGTTGATGAATCGGAGATATATCAGGTTATACAGAAAGTAAGGGACGAAGGAGCTAGAGATATACTTGTGACATCGATAGACAGATTAGTTCCATAAATTTCTTAGACAGGTTGTTTTTAGGTTTAATGGTTTTTGTTTGGTGATTTAGTGTTTGAAGTTATTCCGGCTGTCGATATCAAAGATGGTAAATGTGTTCAGCTTGTGCAGGGAAAACCAGGTACGGGTAGTGAGTATGGGGATCCTGTAGATGCTGCTGAAAGATGGGTTGATTCCGGTGCTAATCGACTTCACATAATAGATCTTGATGGTGCTTTCAAAGGACGACAGAAGAACTTTGATACAATAAGAAAGATTGTGGAAAAATTTGATGTCCCGATTCAAGTTGGTGGTGGTATCCGTAGTTATTCAGCTGCCGAAAAGTTGATTGAAGTAGGTGTTGATCGGGTTTTTGTAGGTACCATCGCTTTTAATGACAAAAAGTTGTTGAAAAAGCTTGTAGGATCCTTCGGTAAATCCATCTATGTTTCTATCGATGCCAAAGCTGGTGAGGTTATGGTTGACGGTTGGACTAAAGGTAGTGGTGTAAATGTTGTTGAAGCTTGTCGGAAATTTGAAGCGGTTGGTGTTGGTGGTTTTTTATTCACAAACATAGATAAAGAAGGAAAGATGGAGGGAATAGATATAGGTAGTTTCAGTGAAGTTATAGGTGCTACAGAAATGCCTGTTATTGCCTCAGGTGGAGTTTCATCTATTAAGGATCTCGATGCTTTAAAGAAAGTTGGTGCTTCAGGTGCAGTGGTTGGAACTGCTTTGTATAACGGTAAACTTGATTTTAATAAGGCTATAGATATGTGTAGTGGTTGATTTTTATGAAAAAATCCAAGGTTGAAAGAGATACTGACGAAACATCGGTATCGATAGAGTTTAATGCGGAAGGTTCAGGAAAGAGTGAAATAACGACTGGTATTGGTTTTATGGACCATATGTTAGATTCTTTTGCTACCCATGGTCGTTTTGATTTAATGGTCTATGTAGATGGTGATCTTGAGGTGGATAAACACCATACCATCGAAGACATTGGGTTGGTTCTCGGTAAAGCTATAAAAAAATCGGTTGAGGATGTTGATATAACTCGTTTTGGGTTTGCATCGGTCCCTATGGATGAAGCTATATCTAAAACCTCTTTAGACGTTTCAGGCCGTAGTTATCTAGTTATGGAAATTCCTGAAGGAAGTGTTGGTGGTATTGACGTTGTCTTGATTGAACATTTCTTTAGGTCTTTATGCAGCAATGCTGGTATAACCTTACATATTCAAGCTGTAGGCGATGATATGCATCATGTTGTTGAAGCTGTTTTTAAATCATTTGGTCAGGCATTAAAACAAGCTTTAGATGAATCTAACGAGGTACTTAGTACGAAAGGAACCTTAGATTAAGAAATAGAGTCTATTTGGATCTATTTAAGTAGTGTTTGGTTGGTTTGGTTTTTTAGGTTGTGGTTTAGTTTGGGTTGTTTTTTTATTTTTTTATTTTTCTATTTTGTCTTCTAGTTCTCTGATTTTTTGGTGTATTTTGTTTATTTCGTCTTCTATTGGGTCTGGTAGGTCTGCGTGTTTTAGTTTGTTTTCTCTTCTTTTTACTTCTTCTACGGGTTTTGCTGGTATTCCTACAACTGTTGTTTCATTTGGTACCGAGTCTAGTACTACGGAGCCTGCGCCTATTCTTGCTTCTTCTCCGATTTCTATTGGCCCCAGTAGGGTTGCGTCAGCGCCTATTACAACGCCGTCTTTTATTGTTGGGTGTCTTTTGCCTTTTTCCATTGAAGTGCCGCCTAGTGTTGAGCCTTGGTACATTAATACGTCGTTTCCTATTTTTGTTGTTTCTCCGATTACTACTCCGGCTCCATGGTCGATGAAGAATCTGCGGCCGATTTCTGCGCCTGGATGAATCTCTATTGATGTTAGGAATCTTGATAGGTGTGATATGAATCTGCCTAGCCATTTTAGTTTGTGGTTCCAGAAGTAGTGTGCGATTCTATGCATCCATATTGCGTGGAGTCCTGGATAGCAGGTTACCACTTCAAATGTGTTTTTTGCTGCGGGGTCTCTTTCAAATACTGTGTTTATGTCTTCTCTGATTCTCCCTATCATTTTTTTTCCTATTTTATTGGTTTGTTTATAGGTTTCGGAATAGGTCTGTGGATAGGTATCTTTCTCCTGTGTCTGGTAGCATCACTACTGTTAGTTTGTCCTTGTTTTCTGGTTTTTTTATGTATTTGGTGGCTGCTTTTAATGCGGCTCCAGATGAGATTCCGGCTAGTATTCCTTCTTGTTTTGCCAGTTTTTTGGTGGTTTTTTTGGCTTCTTTTTCCCCTACTGGGATTACTTGGTCTATTAATTCGGTTCTCAGTATTTCAGGTATGAATCCTGCTCCGATTCCCTGTATTCCGTGTGATCCTGGTTTTTCGCCGGATAGGATTGCTGAGTTTTTGGGTTCAACTGCTATTGTTTGGAAATCTTTTTTTCCTTTCACTTCCTTTATGTATTCTGATACTCCGGTTAGTGTACCACCAGTTCCTACTCCAGCGATAAAAGCATCGATCTCTCCATTGGTTGCATTCCATATTTCTGGGCCGGTTGTTTGTTTATGGATTTTTGGGTTTGCTTTGTTTTTGAATTGTTGTGGCATGAATGTGTTGGGTTTTTGTTCATTGATTTCTTGAGCTTTTTTTATTGCACCTTTCATGCCTTTTTCTTTAGGTGTTAAGATTAGTTTTGCTCCGAATATCTTCATTAATTTTCTTCTTTCTTTGCTCATCGACTCTGGCATTGTTATTGTTAGGTTGAGGTTTTTTGAGGCGCAGATGAATGCTAGACCTATGCCTGTGTTCCCGCTTGTAGGTTCGATTATTGTTGTTTTTTTATCGATTTTACCTTCTTTTTCTGCTTTCTCTATCATTGATAGTGCTATTCTGTCTTTGACGCTTGACATTGGGTTGTTTTTTTCTAGTTTTGCGATGATGTTTGGTGAAAATGAGTTTAGTTTGATGTGTGGGGTGTTACCCACCAACTGTGTTATGTTTTGTTTTATTTTCAAATCTAACACCTATATTTTTGTTTCTGTTTTTTTGGGGTTTTGTGGTTTTATGGGGTGTTATTTTTGGTCCATTTTTTCTTCTGTTTTTTCTAGTGCTGCTTCGCTTGTTTTGTATTTTTTTTCTAGTTCCTGTGATATCTCCATGTTGTTTTTCTTTTTGTATTCGTAGATTGCTCTGTGCACTCCGTTGGCTGCTAGGTTTGAGCAGTGCATTTTTACTTTGGGTAGTCCACCGAGTTCTTCTGCTACGTCGTCGCGAGTTAGTTTTTCTGCTTCTTTAAGTGTTTTTCCTTTTACGAGTTCTGTTGTGACTGATGATGTTGCTATTGCGGCTGCACATCCGAATGTTTTGAATGATATGTCTTCTATGTATTTTTCGTTGTTTTTTTCCTCTATTTTTAGGTAGACCTGCATTAGGTCTCCACATGCGGGGTTTCCGACTTTTGCTGTTATGTCGGGGTTTTCCATTTCACCCATGTTTTTTGGGTTTTTAAAATGTTCCATTACTTTATCTGAGTACATATCTATCACACTGCTGATATTGATCTTAGTTTTTTAACTTCTTCAGGTAGTGTTTCTATTATTTTTTCCACGTCTTGCATTTCGTTGAATCTTCCAAAGCTGATTCTTAGGGAGGAGTGTGCTAGTTCTTCTGGGACTCCGGTTTCTATTAAGACATGTGATGGTTCTAGTGTTTCTGAAGCGCATGCAGAGCCTGTTGAAGCCATTATTCCTTTGTCTTCGAGTCTTAAGACTAATGCTTCTCCTTCTATTCCTTTGAAGGATATGTTTGCGTTGCCTGGTAGTCTATTTTTTTGAGGGCCGTTTATTTTTGTGTTTTCTATTTTTTGTGGTATTTGTGTGAGGATTTTTTCGTGCATTTCTGTGAGTTTTTTTTGTTCTTTTTTTAGGGATTCTTTTGCTTTTTCTGCGGCTTTTCCAAAACCAACTATGTATGGTACGTTTTCGGTTCCGGATCTTCTGTTGTTTTCTTGTCCGCCTCCATGGAGTAAGGGCTGTATTTTTGTTTTTTTATTTATCCAGAGGGCTCCGATACCTTTTGGTCCATACATTTTATGGCCGTTTATTGTTAGTAGGTCTATTTCTAGATTTTTTACGTTTATATCGATTTTACCTGGTATTTGTGCTGCATCAGTGTGGAATGGTATGTCTTTTGGTGTTGTTTTTGCTAGTTTTTTTATTGGTTGGATCGTTCCTATTTCGTTGTTGGCGTAGTGTATTGATACGAGTATTGTGTTTTCTTTTATTGCTTTTTTGAGTTCTTGTGGGTTTACATATCCATTTTTATCTACGTTTAGGTATGTGACTTCGTGGCCTTCTCTTTCTAGGTGTTTTATTGGGTTTATTATTGATTTGTGTTCTGTTTTGGTTGTTATTATGTGGCCTTTTTTATCGGTTTTGTTTACTATCCCTTTTATTGCTTGGTTGTTTGATTCTGTTGCGCAGCTTGTGAAGATTATTTCTTTTGTATCTGCGTTTATTAAAGAGGCTACTTTTTCTCTAGCTTCTTCTATGGCTTGTTTTGCTTCCCGTCCCTTTATGTGTAGGGAGTTAGGGTTTCCATATCTTTCTTGTAGGTATGGTTTCATTTCTTTGTATACGTCTGGGTCTATCGGTGTTGTTGCGTTGTTGTCTGCATAAATAATATCAGATTTGTTTATTGACATCTTCGTATTAATTTTAATTTCCCTATTAATATTTTATACCCCTTTATTTCAATTAAAAAGAGTTTTAACAGTGTTATAAGCAGTAAAAAAGGTTTTTTATGAAAATAAAACCTTTTAATCGTTTTATAAAGCTTTTATATTGGATATAACAGGTTTTTATGTTTTTTAGTTGTTTTTTTATAATGTGTTCTTTTTGTTTATATTGTTTTTTTTAGTGCTTTCACTAGTTTTTTGTTCTCGTTTTTTCTGCGTACTGCTATTCTTATGTGTTGGGGCATTCCGAAGGAACTGCAGTCTCTTACGATTAAACCATGTTTTAATAGTTTTTCTCTTGTTTCTCTGGCGTTTTTAACTTTTATTGTCAAGAAGTTGGCTTTTGAGGTTGTGGTTTCAAGGCCTAGTGATTCGATGTCGTTTTTAAGGTGTTTTTTGTTTTCTTTTAGTTTTTTCCTGGTTTTATCCATGAATAAATCTGCTTCCTTTGTTAACAATGTCTTTATGACTCTTTGTGGAATATCTCCGACGTTCCATGGTATTTTAGATTTCAATAGGTATTTTATGTGTGTTTTGTTGGATAATCCATATCCTATACGTATTCCTGGTATGTTGTATGCCTTTGTGTATGTTCTCATGACGATTACGTCGTTTTTTTCTTTTATTATCTCTTTATGGGTTTGTGGGTTTTCGATAAAGTCGTGGTATGCTTCATCTATAACTAGGAGTGAGTTTGTTTCTTTGGTTTTTTCTAGTATTTTTTTGATATCTTTTGGGGATAGTAGGTCGCCGGTAGGGTTGTTTGGATTGCATATAAAGACAACTGAATTTTTCTCGACCTGTCTGTTTATTTTGTTGACATCGAGTTGGTGGTTTGGCATACTTGCTTTTTTTATTACTGCTCCATTGAGTTTGGAGCTGGGTTCGTATTCGCCGTATGTGTGTTCAGGTATTATTACAGGTGTTTTATCTTTGACGTATGTTTGGGCAATTAAGTCGATAAGTTCAGACATGCCTGCGGTGACGATGATGTTTTGGGGGTTAAGGTTGTTTTTTTCAGCTATTTTTTTCCTTAAATGTTGGGAGTTTGAATCTGGATAGTAATGTATGTCCTGTTTTTTAGTTCGTTTTATTTCATCCATTACAATCTGGGGCGGGCCATATGGGTTCAAGCTAGCGCTGAAGTCGATTATTTCTGAGGGGGTGTACCCATATTTCTTTATCTCTTCTTCTTTCATTCCACCGTGGTGTGGGGTCTTTACATTGAGTATGTGTTTTTTTGGTTTATACAAGGATTGCACCTACCAATAATATTGTTATTAATATTGCTGTGAAAAGGCCTGAGGCCTTCCATATTATTTTTACAGTTTTAGTTACATCTTCGTTTGTTGGTGGTTGTTTTTCAGGGTTGATTGAATAATATCCTTTTTTTTCTAGTTTTCTATCGAGAACTCCACTTATAGCGCTGATTGTCCATCCAGGGTTTAGTTTTATGTGTTTGTTTTTTTTCACTACTTTGTACGCTCCTTTTCTCCATCCAGTTAATAGGATTAATATTCCTGAAATTCTGCTTGGGATGTAGTTCAGCAGGTCATCTGTTCTGGCTGAAAACCAACCAAATTCTTTGTATTTGGGTTTGCGGTATCCGATCATTGCGTCAAGTGTGTTTACAACTCGGAATAGTACTATTCCTGGGAGTCCAAGTAATGCGTAGTAAAATAATGGTGATACCACGCTGTCTGTAATGTTTTCGGCTCCGGTTTCTACGGCGGCGGAGTTTAGTTGGCCTTCATTTAGTTTATTTGTGTCACGGCTGACTAAACCTTGAACCACCTCTCTCTTGTTTTGTAAATCGTCTACAGCTGTTTTTTTAACCATGTCTGATAGGTTTTTAAGTGAAAACATGGTTGAAGCTATCAAGGCTGTTATTATATAGCTGAATGGTCCTGAATATGTTTCTATTAGAATTGCTGGACCTACGAATAAAAAAACAATGGTTAGTAGTGTTAGTATTCCTTTGGCCTTTTTTTTACCTTTGTTTAGTTTTGATTCAAGCCAGTTGATGGTTGATCCCATCCATATTACTGGATGTATTTTTGCTGGAGGTTCTCCAACCATATCTATTGCTAAAGCTAGTATTATTACAATGGCTCTTTCAAGGAAAAAATCCATTAATTATTCCTCTAGTAAAAATCTCTGTATTTTGTTTCTGTAGTTATTTTATTTCAAAGCTTTTTCTATTGCTTCTACTGTTTTACGTACTTTATTTATATCTGCGTTATAGTATTATTACAATGGCTCTTTCAAGGAAAAAATCCATTAATTATTCCTCTAGTAAAAATCTCTGTATTTTGTTTCTGTAGTTATTTTATTTCAAAGCTTTTTCTATTGCTTCTACTGTTTTACGTACTTTATTTATATCTGCGTTATATCCCATATGGCCTATTCGTATTATATCGTTCTGTAGTTCCCCTAATCCTGTTGAGAGTAGGATTTTGTTTTGTTTTCTAACGGTTTTCTGTATTTTTTTGGCTTTTCCCTCGATTTTTATTGCTGTGACGGTTGGTGACATGGTTTCTGGTTTTTTGGGATAGAAATCGAGGTTGAGGTTTTTGCATAGCTCTATACAGGTTTTATGGGTTTTTCTATGTCTTTTGAATACGTTGTTTATTCCTTCTTCCAGGATCATGTCGGTTGATTCGTTTAATGCATATAGGTTTGTTACAAGGTTTGAGTATGGGAATTGATTGTTTTCTAGCCACATATCTTTCCATGGTTTTAAGCTGGTGTAGTATGTGTCTTGTTTGTGTTTTTCTATCTCTCTCCAGGCTTTTTGGCTGACTGTTATTGTTGTTAGTCCTGGTGGTGTGCTAAAGCATTTTTGGGAACCGCCTATACAGATATCTATTTTGTCTGTAGGTACCGGTGTTCCGGCTAGTGATGAAACTGCGTCAACTATTGTTGTTATGTTGTTTTCTCTTAGTAGGTTTAACAGTTCATCGATTTCATTTAATATTCCTGTTGGTGTTTCGCAGTGAACTATTGTGGCTGCTTTAAAGTTGTTTTTCTCTAAACTTTCTTTCACTTTCTCGATGTTTATCGGTTGGTCGTATGGGTGTTTTACGGTTGTTGGTTTTCCGCCTCGCATTTCAACGAAATCAATAAAACCATCTCCGAAGAAACCGTTTGTTATGCAGAGTACTTGATTGTTTTTATCTATAATTGAGGATACAGCTGCTTCTAAACCTAATATTGCTTCTCCACCAAGAATTAACAGGTCTTTGTCGGTTCTATATATTTTTTTCGTTTTCTGTATTAGTTTTTTATAGAAAACTTTAAATTTTTCATCAAAGTCAGGGCTCTGTATCTCTTTGTTCATAGCTGCTCTTACTCTTGGAGAGATTTCTGTAGGTCCGGCGGTCATTAATAGTTCCATTTTAATTCAACTTTTTTTGGTTTTTGCTCTATAGTAAGTATTTTTTTTTAGGTTTTTTGTTGTTCGATTTTGTAGATATCTGGTAGGTTTCGGTGTTTTTCGTTGTAGTCTAAGCCGTATCCTATTACGAATACGTCTGGTATTCTGAATCCTGTGTAGTCTGGCTGTATCTCTACTTCTCTGCGTGATGGTTTGTCTAGTAGGGTGCAGATTTTTATCGATTTTGCTCCTCTTGATTTGAATTCTTTTTTTAGTAGTTGCATTGTCTTTCCCGTGTCAAGTATGTCGTCAACGAGTATTATGTCTCTGTTTTTGATTTTGTGTGTTGTGTTCAATCTTAGTTCTGGTTTGGTGCTTTCTGTGCCTTTATAGCTTTTTACGTCTACGAAATCTATTTCTAGTGGGATTTCAGTTTCTCTCATTAGGTCTGAAAGAAATATTACAGATCCTTTTAATACTCCAATCATTACTGGCTTGTTTTTCTGGTAGTCTTCTGTTATCTGCTTCGCTATTGCTTTGACTTTGTTTTTTATTTCTTTCTCTGAATAGAGGAGGTTTTTCTCCATGTTAATCAATCCATAGGTCGACGATTTGGTTTTCATTTACATCCACTAATCCATGTGTTGTTACTCGTAGTTCGGGTATTACGGGTAGGGATAGGAAGCTCATTTTCATGAAGGGGTGTTCGATTTCTATTCCCAGTTGCTTGGATTTTTTGCGAACAAGGTTTAGTT
Organism: Methanonatronarchaeum thermophilum; assembly: GCF_002153915.1. NCBI lineage: Archaea > Methanobacteriati > Methanobacteriota > Methanonatronarchaeia > Methanonatronarchaeales > Methanonatronarchaeaceae > Methanonatronarchaeum > Methanonatronarchaeum thermophilum. The sequence goes on along the minus strand of NZ_MRZU01000004.1, from coordinate 426,052 downwards.
TGTCTATTACTTTTTGGTATTTGAGGTTTGACATCAATCCGGCTATTGGTAGTGGTAGTGTTTCCGTTTCTCCATTTAATGCTATCACTAGGCCTCCTCCTATCTCTTTTATTTTGTTTATTGCTGTTATCATGTCTTTTTCGTTTGTTCCGATTGTAATGCAGTTGTGTGAGTCGTGTGCTACTGTGCTTGCGAGGGCTCCTTTTTTTATTCCGAATCCACGGACGTATCCTATTCCTATGTGTTTTCCTTTTCCATGTCTGTCTATGACTGCAACTTTAGCTATATCTCTTTCTGGGTCGGGGATGTTTTTTGTTTCTACTTCCATCTCTAGGGTTTTGGTTGCTATTTTGTCTGGAAATATATCGATAATTCTTATTTTTCCTTTTTTCTTAGGTGTTTTAAGGTCTTCTATAGTTATATCTGGGATTTTGACGTAGTTTTTGGTTTTGACAGTTTTAGGCGGTTTTAATCGTTTTTTAAATTGTTTTTTCCAGATTAGTTCTCCATTTTTGAAAACAGATTTTACATCCATTTCTTTAAGGTCTTTGACGACCACTAGGTCTGCTTTTCGTCCTGGAGATATTGCTCCAACATTCAAGCCATAGTGTTTTGCTGTGTTTAATGTGGCCATCTGGATTGCGATTTCTGGAGAGATATTGTTTTCAATGCACAGTTTAATTCTATGGTCGATGTGGCCTCTTTTTTCTATGTCTGTGGGATCAAGGTCGTCTGTTCCGAGCATAAAGTTACAGTAGTTTTTTTCGTTAACAGTTTCGATTAATCGGGTTAGGTCTCTTGATGCAGATCCTTCTCGTAAAATGATTTTCATTCCTTTCCTTACTTTTTCTAGGACCTCTTCTTTTGTTATGCATTCGTGATCCGTGTCTGCTCCAGAGGTTAGGTATGCGTTTAGTCTGTTCCCGGTTAGGCCTGGACAGTGTCCATCGATTTTGTGGTTTCTGGTTATCTCTAGTTTTTTTAGGACTTCTGGATTCTGGTTTAAAACTCCTTCGAAGTCCATTAGCTCTCCAAGACCTAGGATTTCCCTCCATTCTAGCATTTCTTTTATGTCTTTTTCGTCTATTGTGGCTCCATAGGTTTCAAGTTCTTTATTTGCTGGTACGCATGATGGAGCCATGAAATAGAAATCTAGTGGTAGTTTTTTGCTAGCCTGAATTAGGTATTTGATTCCTTCAATTCCAGCTACATTTGCGATTTCGTGTGGGTCGGCTATTACAGATGTTGTTCCATATGGTATTACTGCTCTGGCGAACTCGATGGGTTTTAAGAAACTGCTTTCTATGTGCATGTGGGCATCGATTAAACCGGGTATTATTATTCCATCTGTTTTGTATGTATTTTTAGATTGGTAGTTTCCAAGGCCTACTATATATCCATTTTTTATTGCGATGTCGGTCTGGAATACCTCGCCATTGTATACGGATAGGACGTTACCAGAAAGTACTGCGTCTGGATTGGCATCTCCTTTCGCTACAGCTATATTTTGTTCAAGATTCATCATAACCACTGAGGAATTTAGTTATCTTTTTTTGTTTATCTGGGTTTTGGGTAGATGTGTGTTTAGTTTTTTATCTATCTACTGAGTAGTCGCCGCCTCGGATTACTATTGCTTTTCCTTTGGTTAGGGCTTTTGCTATTTTTTCTCTCCCTGAGTTTAGGTCGTTCCAGAATGACCTTCTCGATACTCTCATTTTTTCTGCTGCTTCTTTTTGAGTTAGGTCTTCGATATCGATTAGTCTTATTGCTTCCATCTCTTCTACTGTAACTATTATTTCATCTTGTTCTCTTGCTGGAACTCCCCTTGGTTTGAATATGTTTACGTTGGGGGTCCAACCTACTTTTCGGGGTCTTCTTGGACGCCCTCTTCTTTTTCGTCCCGACCCTTGGTTTTTTTCGTTGTCTTCTTCCATCCAGACGCACCTTACCTTAATAGTTTGGTTTTGCTTATTGAAATTATCGAAAAAAACTGGTTGTGTTGGTTTTGGTTGGTTTAATTTGGAATGGAAAAATAGTTGGGGTTTTTGTAGGTGTTATTTTCTATATTTATCGGTAGGGTTGGTTTTTAAATAATAAAGAGATAATGAGGGGGTTGGTTGGTTTTATTCTTGTTTTAGTTTTTGTTTTAGTCTATTTATCTCGTTTTGGAGTTTGGTTTTTTGGTTCTCTAGCCATTTTATCCGTTTTTTTATGTTTTGGTTGTTTTCTGGTTGTCGGTTTATTCTTCTTGTGTTTTGATGGTTATTTATAGGTCCTTGGTTTATTCTAGGTTTTCTTCGATGTCTATTTCTTTGGCAGAGTCTGGGTTGGGGTTCTTGGGTTTTTATGCAGTTTCCTAGGTCTTTTCCTGTTGCTGGGCCTTTTCCGTATGGCCCTGTTTTGTTTCTTGTTGGCAATTAAAACACCCTAATAACACACATATGTGTAAAAATATTTAACTGTTACCCTAAATATTCAAATAAAACAAAACCACCTAAAAAAACCACAAACTACAATCTATCTAACAACTCAAATGGAGAACCAAAAACACTAACACCCTCCATACCTTCAATCCGCTCAATATTCTCCCGATCCACACCCCTCTCTACAACCTCAATCTCATAAAAACGAACAGCACCCTCCGGACAAACATCAACACACCTACCACACCCAGAACAACGATAGTAATCAATCTCATAAAAACGAACAGCACCCTCCGGACAAACATCAACACACCTACCACACTTATCGCAAAGATCCTTTGAGATATAATATGGAGTTATAGAAGCTGCAGGTTCAAGTTCAACCGGAACAACCAAAACCTCAACCCCCGTTTTTGTCGCATGAGAAAAACAGTTCGTAACAAGAGTATCCGAAATACCATGCGCCATCTTACCCACAGTATTGGAAGTCGCCGGTGAGACAACCAACGCCTCATAACGACCCAACATAAACCTCCCAGTTTTAGGAAAACTAAATCCAGAATCGGAAGCTAAAAAAACCTCATCTAGATAACTATCAGAAACAACCCCACATAACTCATCCATCAAACCATACATCTCAAGAACCTCCTCCCCCGCACGACTTACAAAAAAAGTTATATCGAAATCCCGAGAAACAGTTGACGCAACCCTAATACTCTCCTCAAGAAGCGCTCCAGCACCAGTTATACACCAACCAATAGCTTTCGAACTCATTCAACATCCAACCCATAATTACTAATCAACCTATCAATCAACTCAACTTCAGACCGCCCTCCAGTTTTATCTATTATCTCTCGATAATGCCCAATAAAACCAACATGACTATTATCCAAACCAACCCTAGAAGCATGAACTGCAGATTCAAGCAAACAAAGTTCAGCCCTACACAAACCTCGAGCACAAGAATCGAAAACCTCCACACCATCAACAGAGTACTTAACCAAACCCCACTCACCATCTACAGAAAAACCAACCACAGCCAACCTCAACACAGCACCGGCCCCATCAACCACACCACCAGTTATATCTAAATCGGTAAACAACCCTTCAACCAACATACCTACATCAACTATATTAGCAGTACACCTCGACTCAACACTCAGATTCTTATAACTTTCCGAATCCTCATGAACCTTTGACCAAAGATAACCACCTTCACTCCAAACACCGATGGGAGCACAATTAAAACCTTCCTCACTCTCAGTAACTAAGAGAGTTTCAATAACCCTACCTTCTGTAAAACCCAAACCCTTCAACACATCATTCATCATCAATCACTCTTCCGATCTAAAAGCGACATAAAAATACTACTAGACAAAATATCCGCTGTTGTACCAGGACTAACCCCTTCTTCATTCAACCTACTATCAAACTCCTGCAACCTACCTTCTGGAAACCCTTCATCAATAATTTCCCTAGCTTGCTGCGAAACCAATTCAGCCTTCTCCCGAGAATGTACTTTAACTATATGTGTATCAGGTTCAGTAAGCAGGTTTAAAAAACACCTAACCAAACTATCGTTATCAATAGGACCCTCATCCAAATAACCAAAACCCTCAATAGTTCTTTCAAACCCTCTACACACCTCACGAGCAACACCATCATACTCAACTGACAACTCCATCAAATCATAAAAAGATATAGAATTCCTTGAAATATCTAGTATTGCCTCCCTAGATTCAGCATCCAACTCCTCAATATCATCACGAAGCCCTCCAACCTCAACATGCCGAAAAGACTCATAAAACTTAATCGCATCGTCAACGCTCGATGCCTCAACAATCTTACCAGCAGTTTCAACCACATTATCCAACTCAAAATCATCAACTTGAACAGCAGCAAGATAAAGTGGAGCATTAAGCAATATAGCACCAAAATGAGTATTTTGACCACTATGCGACTTAACCATATTCTTCGTAGAACCCAATATAACCTCACCAAGTGAAGAATTAAAACACTCCTCAAAACATCTAGAAACAGCTACCGCCGAAGAAATAAAATCACAAAAAGACGTATCAGAGTGATCATAGTTCCTATCAATACAGCCAGGTTTAGGCGTCGCTGCAACCTCATACATCAATGCAAGCCTTAAACAATCCGAAGTTTTTTTAACATCCATATAAACACCATCCATAATATAAAGTTAAACAAATATCTACATCTCATCAAACAAATCAATTACCTTACTAGCTACAAAAGCCTCATCCCTACAAGACCTCATATACGTATCAAAAACAACCCCATCCCCCGGTGGATCTTGATTACGCACATCATAAACAAAACAATCAACCAATCCATCATAAAAATCTCTCAAGCCATAGTTATCCGGAGAAATACCAAAAGCCCTCATCAACCTAACTGCAGGACCACTAAACGGCTCCCCATCCACAATAGGACTTACAGCAACAACATTTTTTTCTAACAACCTATCCCAAACACCCTCCAAAGATAAAATCGGGTAGATACTCGTAACCGGATTACTAGGCCCAATAACAACATTATCCTCACAATCAAGTGCATCTAAAAACCCCGGAGAAGGCACAGCATCCTCCAAACCATCAAAAACAACCTTCTCAGGAACAGGAGCCCCATCCAATTCAACAAGCCATTCCTGAAAACCAAACTCCCTACCACCAGAAACAATCTTAGTCCTCACCCTATCATCAGTCATCGGGAAAACATCCGCCTCAACCCCTAAACAACCACATATCTCCTCCGTAACTCTAGACAAAGAAAACTCCTCCAACAAAACAGTCCGCCTAATATGCACAGCCCTATCCAAATCACCAATACGCATATATTCACCTTGACCTATCTGATTCAAAAAATCATGCGTATCAAAACTATCACCCTCAATACCCCACCACCGATCATCATCAATCAAACCAGCCAAAGTATAAACTACAGTATCCAAATCAGGACAAACCAAATTCCCAGACACAAAAGTATCATCCGCCGTATTAGCAACAACAACCATCTCCCCCTCATCAATCAACGACCGAAAACCACGAATCAACTTAGGAGTACCAGTTCCACCAGACAGAAACAACATAATAACACCAAATAAACTAAAAAACAATTAAACCCAGAAAAACAAATCCTTAACCCTAAACAAAACAAAAAAACCAACTACAGAAAACAACTATAAATTAAGAAAAAACAACGTAACAATACACAGCCGGTTATTTTTTAAGTATTCTAAAAAAAATATTCTATACAGAAAGTCAATAAACTAAAGAAAAAATGGTCGGGTTCATCTACGTTGGTTCGGTTAAAATATGTAGATAGAGTAAGAAAATACATAAAAAATAGTTTAATTAGGAACATGGTTGTTGAAGATTCTGATTTTAGTGGATTTGATTTCGACGATGATGAAGATGGTTTTGAAGGTGGTTCTCAGTCAGAAAGAGTACCTACAGGTATTAAAGGATTCGATGAACTTTGTGGTGGAGGTTTGCTTAAAAACCGGAGTTATTTGGTTTCGGGTAACGCTGGATCCGGTAAATCGACTTTTTCGATTCAATACCTACATAACGGTGTCGTTGAATACGATGAACCCGGTATCCTGGTTGTGACCGAGGAGGACCCTAAAAATATTCGAGAAAATATGAAATCTTATAACATGGATTTAAAGAAACTCGAGCAGCATGATAAACTTGCCATACTCGATTCACAGTCCGCTAAAGTTGGTATTCCAACCGATGAAGAGTATGTTGAAGTCGACCCTTTCGATATGGATTCAACTCTCAAAAGAATTGTTGAGATTAAAGAAGATATCGGTGCTAAACGATGTGTATTTGATTCAACCACTTCATTAGGGTTTGTCTCTGACACCCAGAAACAACTTCGTATCAATTTTCTTAAACTCTCCGCAACATTAAGCGCCATTGGATTAACATCTTTATTAACATCTGAAGTGCTTGATAAAAACAGGATGAGTAGGTTCGATATGGAAGAATTCGTTACAGAAGGAACGATCAGGCTTTACAATGAACGGAAAGAAGGGGTTAGGTCGAGAAGCATAGAGGTCTATAAAATGAGAGGTTCAGACCACAGTAAAAAAATAAATCCCTTTGAAATCTCAAGCAAAGGAATAGAAGTACATCCTAAAGAAGATGTTTACTTCTAAATCAAACTTATATACAAACTTTTTTGGTTACTTCACCTTATCACGTTTATATCTTCACCACAGTTGTCACATTTGTTGTATAAATCCAACCCCATAACCTCGATTGAATATCCATCCCTCTTTATCAATACTTCACCACATGTTGGGCAGATTGTGTTCTCATATTCATGACCCCTTACGTTTCCAAGATAGACATACTTAACTCCTTTATCTGTCAATATTTCATGAGCCCTCTCCATCTTCTTTATTGGAGTTGGATCCACATCCATCATTTTATGGGCTGGATAGAACCTACTTAGGTGCACCGGAGTTTCGTCTCCAATCTCATCAACCAACCAATCACCAAGTTCCTTGAAGTTTTTTTCTCTATCGTTATACCCTGGTATCACAAGGTATGTAATCTCTAGGTGTATGTCATGTTTCTTCATTTCTTTACATGTTTTTAACACTGGCTTGGATTTTGCAGATGAAACTTCCCTATAAAACTCGTCTCCATCGAACGACTTTATATCGACGTTCGCCGCATCTAGATATGGAGCGATTTCTTCAAGCGGTTCAGGCATTATATAGCCGTTTGTTACATATACTGTAAATAGACCGGATTGTTTTGCTTTTTTAGCAGATTCATAGTTAAATTCGTACCAAACTGTTGGTTCATTGTATGTATATGCCATCCCCTCACACATGTTTTTCCGAGCAATTGAAACCGATTTTTCAGGAGTCATATCTTCTAGATATACTTCATTTGGCCGTGCTCTTGCTATCGTATAGTTTTGACAGTTAAGGCATTGAAAATTACATCCAACAGAGCCTAAGGAGAAAACACGGCTACCTGGATGGAAGTGGTAGAGAGGTTTTTTCTCAATAGGATCTACGTTTCTAGAAGAGATTGCGTTGTATACAAGAGTATATAGTTTTCCTTCATCGTTTTCTCTAACACCACAAATCCCTTTCTCCCCTTTTTTGAGTATGCAGCGGTGGTTACATAAATTGCATCTAACCTTACCGTCAGACCTCTCTTCATAAAACATTGCTTCTTTTTTCATATCTATCTACCACCAGGTTTTCAGAATGTCTAAATTTTTTAAGCCAGATATATAGGTCGATTAACTTTCAATTAACTACCTATTGTTCTTAATTAAAATAGTTATTTAGCCAAAAAACAAGTTTGTTAACTTAAATTAAAGTTTTTTTAAATCTTTTTGGATAGGGGTTAGCCCTACTCTTTTTTCCCCTCATCCCAATTGATTTTTAGCATAGTAAACGCTGCAGCAAGAATCATCAAAGATATTGTTAAAAACGCAATCCTATAGTTCAAAATATCTATCAAATAACCGATTGCAGTTGGAGTGGTTGAAGCGAAAACCATTCCTATTGCGTTTACAAAACCAAATGTACCAGCCCTATTAGAAGCCGGTATTTTATCCGAAATCAAAGCTATAACAACTGGATAAGCTGCGAACAAAGTACTACCTATCGTCACAAGCAAGAACAAAATCGGTATCCAATGCTCGAAATATGTGACTAAAAAAGACAGTGGTGCCGATATAATCAACAACGTAAATATAACTTTACCTCTACCGAACTTATCGCTGTAATTACCGGCAACTGGCATCGCGATTACAGACACCAAAGGCATTATCGCAAACAAAATACCTGCAGAGAAGTCATCATATCCGACGTTCGTTAAGTATGAAGGTAAAAATGTCGTGAAAGCCATCCAACCCATTATCATCAATGTATAAACAGCTGTAGGCATTAATATCGGGTTTAAAACTATCTTCTGTTTCTTCAAACCTGAAATATCGATATCAGGTTCTTTACCAAGGTACCAGATAATAGGTATGGCCAGCAATCCTGGTATCAAAAGTACTCCAAATCCCTCTCTCCAACCAAAAGCATATACAAGATATCCTCCCAACAAAGGACCTACAACAGAACCAACACTTGAAGCAGTTTCATGTATCCCAAAAGCCCTTCCACGCTCTCCTCTTTCAAACCAAGCAGCTATTAAAGATGTTGCAGCTGGATAGTAAGTTCCCAATCCAAGGCCAGCCGTTAACAACATCAAGATTAACACGGTCGATGAATTCGATATCGCACCACCAACCATAGCCAAAGAAAAAAGAACCATACCTGGAACTATGACATATTTCTTTTTCATCCTGTCAGCGAGTATACCGCTTGGAATTTGAGAAACCGCATAGCCAAATGTAAGTGCAGACATCATCAACCCTAGCTCTATGTAAGCCACATCGAACTCAACTTGAATCGAAGGTAATAAAACTGGTACAGACATCCTCACTAGGAAGTTAACAAACCAGACAGACCAACAAGCAAACAAAACTATGTATTTCGGTTCCAAACGATTTAAAAAACTTTTATCGCCTCTCAAAGACATACTCCAGGTTTTCCTCCATAATATATTGGTATTTAACAGTACCTATCCAAACTTATAACTCAACCAAAATATGATTGAATCAGCATTTCAATTTCTCTAAAAAATGTTTATAACGATCACACCAAACAATCTATAAATAAAGCTTTCAAATACACTTATTTTTAATTAGATATGAGGTGTAATCCTTGATGCCAGAACTAAAAGCCCCGGCCTCATTTAATAAGGGTTCTAGATGAAAATATATTTGGTTAAAAACAGTATAGTGATGCGATGGTGAAGAAAAGTCTCTACAGTCTTGAACGTGAAGGAAATGTCGATGGATTAAAAGAGCACATCGAGAACAGTAGTAATACCAATGTGAGATGTAGGGCTGCTGAAGTATTAGGGTCCATAGGTGGAGAAAAAAGCATAAAAACGCTAATCGACGTTATATTCAGTGAAAAACAACCTAAAAAAGTTAAGAGGGCAGCAGCCAACTCTTTAGCCTGGATGGATGACACAGACGCAGTTTGGCTACTTATAGAAAGGATGAAAGGACTGGACAAAGATACACAAAAAAACCAATGGGGAGACCTACTGAAAATATTTATAAAATCATTGAAAAGCGATAACAATTATGTTAGAATGGACGCAGCACTAGCCTTAGGTCGAATTGAAGATAAAAGAGCAGTAGAACCATTGATAAACGCACTCAAAGATCCAGATAAAGATGTACGTAAAAACGCCGCAATATCACTAGGGTCAATAGGGGAGAAAGAAGCAATAAAACCACTATCAAAACTACTAGACGACAAACACGCCGATGTACGAAGAGAAACAGTCAATTCACTAAGTTTAATAGGAGGGGAAAAAACAAAACCATTACTAATAAAATCAGCAAACGACAAAGACGAAGCAGTCAGAGAACAAGCAATCCTATCACTAAGCGACTACCTAGGAGAAAAAGTAATGGAAGCAATCGTAAATGGCTTAAGCGACAAAGAAGACATAGTTAAAGAAGCCGCAGCATTCGCCCTAATGGATTTCCTATCCAAAATACCAGAACAAAGAAGCCACGAACTACGTAAAGAAATCTCAGAAAAAATCGAAAGATTCGATTCAGACCTAGACCACAAAAAAATATTGGTAGCAGCAGAAGACGGTAAAAGACTTTCAATAAGAAGAAACGCAATCTGGCTATTAGGCCAAATCGGTGACAAAGAAGTTGTAAACAACTTAATATCATTCCTAAGTGAAGACGATCCCCAAATAAGAAGGATAACAACATTAAGCCTAATCAATATAGGTAATGAATCCGTAAACCCTTTACTAACCGCATTAAACAAAAACAATAAAAACGTAAGAAAAATGGCTGCATATGCCTTAGGAGAAATAGGCGACAGAAAAGCACTTGAACAGATAAAAGAACTAATGGAAGACGACTCTGAAGAAGTACGTATATTCGCATCAAAGGCATACAGCAAACTCGGAGGAGAATAATGGGTTCTTCTGAAAAAAAACTATTCGACATGATAGGTGGATACATACACCCCCTAATAAAAGGAAACACACGCAGAGTTGACGCCAAATGGGTTAAAGGAAAAATAATTCTAACAAACAAAAACCTCTGGCTAGTGAACAAAAAAGGCCGAAAAAAAATAAAACTCAAATCAATGAAAGAGATAGGCGGCCAATTCAACCTAAACCAAGAAGTACTCAAACAAGGCGATTACGTAGGGATAGTATACAAAAAAAACGGAGAAAGAACCGTATCACTAATAACAAGCATGAAAGACAGCGAACTAAAAAAATTCAAAAGAATACTACTAAAATACTTCGCTGACAACAAAATCGTGGTAGTCAAAGACCCAGTAAAAAAAGGAGGAGTACTACAAGACGACACAAAATGGAAAAAAGCAAAAACAACACTCAAAAAACAATCAATGCACTTCGTAGACGAAGACGGAAACATCCTAAACCTAAACCTAGAAAACGTACAAAACATATCAATGGAGTTCAAAGACTTCAAAGGAGAAGAAAAAGACACATTAGTCATAGAAAGAATAAATGACGAAGGAGTATCTGTAGTATCCTACATATACGCCCCAAAAGTCACTTTAAGCGTAATAAACAACTTCATCAAAGAAAGCTTCGAAAAACACGTTAAAAGCGAAATAGAATTAGACCAAAAAGAAAAAGAAATCATAATGGCCCTATACTCCGGAATATCACCATTCGACATACCAGACTTCATCGGAGTAGACGTAGACAAAGTCGAAGAAATATACGAAAGACTGGTCGAAATAAACGCCCTAAATGAAATAAGAAAAAGAAGAGAAGTCGAACTCACAACAAGAGGAAGAAACCTAGCCTCAAAAGTAATGGGCGAAGAATAAACCTAAACACAAAAAAAACAAACAAAAACATTGAACCAAAACAAACAAAAAAATCAGCTCCAAAAAAACCCTATTATCTATTACGAGCTAAACTTAGAAACAAAAAAACAAAAAATTAGTATACAGAGTGGATGTATTTCACACCCACTCACAAACCAAAATACAGTAAAAACGCCAGATCTATCTGTTTAACCTCATTTTGCTTCATCGTTGTTTTTTCTGGCCAGGTATATCCCAACTCCCAGTAAAACAACTGCCAACATCAGTATCAATATCGATATTATCGTTTGAACTTCAACGATGTTAGTCACGAAAGCTTCAATGCCATCTATTAGGACTTCTGGTGCGTCTTCACCTAACTCGTTTCTAAATCTGTCTAAAACCATGGGTGCTGTAAAGTAACTTGAGATCCCTATCAACCCTGAGATCAACGCTGCGGCTCCCGCTGAATAAGCAGTAGTTATCAACGAACCTGAAACTAACCAGATCAATCCAGTGAAAACTAAGATCCCGATAACACCTACCAATATAGCTATCCAAGACAGTTGCAGTAAGTTTCTAGCGTCTTCAACCAACCCAACATCGTCTTCATCCATCTCATCGGTTAAGTTGATTTCAGTTGGCATATCCTCAGTAATTTGACCAATAAAGGCATTGGTAAATTCACTTGAGAACTCAGATTTATTATCCTCCATGTTATCTAAGAAAACACTGTAACTGTCTTCATTACCTATCGATTCTAAAGGAGTTACCATCATATCAACATAGGCATTTACGAAAGCCTCTTCCTCAGCATCACCATCAAAATCACCCTCAACTTCATCTCTTATTTCATCGATATTTTCTTGGATAACGTCATCAACGTTTTCTTCACCAACTATTGCAGCTAAATCAGAGCGATACTCATCAACTACTTCGTTGTATGATTCTTCACTTTCTAGCATTCGGTCAATCATTGATATATTGTACACCACACCATTGTATTCATGGAGTTCTTCTAAATCTTCCATCCCTCCATTCCCAGGCAACAACTCTGTTATCTCAGTCATACTGCTGTTTAGTAAATATTTTTCAAACTCCAATTCAAAATTGCTTTCGAAATCATCAACATCGATTTCAAAAATCAATTCATCTCTATCCCCATCTATATATTCGTAAGCCAAATCGATGTTCTTGTGCATTACATCACGGATGAAGTCAGCCGAGATGGTTTTCCCCAAAATATCAATCATTTCTTGAGGAAGTTCTTCTTCATCTTCTTCATCCATTTCATCCTCCAAAATAGAGATAAATTCACTATGAATCGAAACATGAAGTTCCTCATTATCAATCGTATCTTTAACAAAATCACTATTCAACACAGTTCTCTCAGCAGTTATAGCTGAAGCGGTGAACGCAAAACCAACTACAAGTAAAAACGCCAACAAAACAACTAAAATTTTCCTAAATATACCCACTTACATAACCTCCTACAAAACAAAAACGACAACACATGCGATATTCCTTAACATTCAAAACAATATTTAGTTATTATCGAATGTACTGAAAAGATATTAAACAATCATGTTATTTTAATCTATTGTAAGATCTATCAAAAAACCCTAAATCAAACTAAAAAACTAAGCGTAATAAAAAACGTAATAAATGTCTTTAAAAATTATTGATCAAATAGAGTTTTTTCTGTTTTCTTTTTATTTCTACCAAATTATTGAAAATTAAGAAGTCTCTTTTCAGATACAGATTAATAATGGAAAAAATAATTAATTTGTATATCAATTAGGTTTTTAAAGTTATTTGGGGGAATGTAGGGAGATTGATATTTCCTGAATATTTAGTATGTACTTAGTTGCAGCTGTAATAATCTTTGTAAATATACTGTTATTCTACGTTGGAGCAAAAGCTTTCAAACCGAGTGACATCTCTCTTGATTTCAATAGAGCTATGGATATGGTTTTTAAGTACAAAGCCTATATTACAGCGCTTATTATGGTTTTTCTGTTAAACACAATCCAAAACCGTGTTTTATCGGATTTAGGCCAGTATATCGGTTTTGATTTAACTCCGATTATTTATGGGGTTGAAGGAGGGGTTGTCTCATTATTCCAAGTTATAGTAACTCCGTTTTTAACTGGGTATATGTTTTTCACATACGTATTTATCTATATATTCTTGATAGTGTTCTCTATATCACTTTATATTTACTGTGACAGTTTGAAAGAAGTTAAAGCTACAGTTCTATCTTATTTAATTAATTATATGGTTGCTTTACCATTCTTTTTGTTTTTACCTGTTTATGAATCTTGGATGGTTTTAGAGGGAGTTGCTCCATTACTATTCTCCGTTAATCTACCTGCTAATGATTTTATTATCTGGGTTAATGGTGTTAATAACTGTATGCCGAGCCTACATTCCTCCATATCTGTAACAGTAGCGGTAATAGCTACACAAGCATACCGAAACAAAAAATTGTATGGTCTGTGGATGGTTGTTTCATGGATGTTTGCAATATCGGTTTTGGCCTCAACTATGTATTTAGGAGTACATTGGGTGCTTGATGTAGTTGCTGGAACTTTATTAGGAATATTTGCTGGGTTGGTTGGATATAACGTGAATTACGAACTTGATTTCCTTGATAGATGGATTCAGAGAACTATACAATGGTTAAAGAGATTTAGATGAAGGTGTTTTAGTTGCTGAAAAAAATAGCTAACAATCTTGTTCCAATAACCGTATTGATCATCCTATTCCTCTCCATTTTTGGGTTAGTATCTGTTTCAAGTTTACCAGAAAGAGGATGTCTTGAAATAGATGACACTGGAACTATCGATATAGACTTTGATTCAGGCGAAGGAACGATATTTGTAAATATATACAATAGAGCGGACGAACCGGTTGAAGGATTATTAAAACTAAGTGTTAATGGAGAGTTGGTTGAAGAGACGCACGTTGTAGTTGATGGAAATAAAATAATTTACTTAGATTTTACCTTCAACTCCAACAAAGATAAAATATCGCTACAACTTGAACAAGAGGGTGAAACGGTGAGAGAAATAGGATTCAGAGTGGATAGATATCCCTACCAATATAGTTTTAATTAAAATTCAGGAAAAGATGGATCTAATCCTTTATCTATTAAAATCAAACCAAAAAACTCCAATTTCATTTTAAATATCGGTTGGACATACTTCAATCGTATAAAGATGGAGAAATAAAAAAGATTTAGTTTAAGTTAAAACAAATTTGGGATGGCTATGAAACAAGAAATATGGGTTGAGAAGTATAGGCCTGAAGGCCTTGAAGATATAGTTGGTCAGGACAGAGTTATCGATAGACTTCAATCTTATGTTAAAACAGGAAATCTTCCACATCTCCTTTTTGCTGGACCACCTGGCGTGGGTAAAACTGCTTCAGCCGTCGCTATAGCCAGGGAGTTGTTTAGCGATACATGGAACATGAACTTCACCGAATTAAACGCAAGCGATGAAAGAGGTATAGACGTAGTTAGGAGTAAGATTAAAAGCTTCGCTAAATCTTCATCGATCGGTGGAGCAGATTTTAAAATAATTTTTTTAGATGAAGCCGACTCACTTACATCGGATGCTCAATCTGCATTGAGACGTACCATGGAGAGTTTCAGCGACAACTGTCGTTTTATCTTAAGCGCAAACTATTCATCTAGAATTATTGAGCCAATCCAGTCACGTACAACTGTTTTTAGGTTTTCTAGAGTGCCAGGCGAAGCAGTAAAAAAACGTCTAAAATATATAGCTATAGAAGAAGAGATAGAGATTACAGATGAAGCTTTAGAAGCCCTTGAACACATATCCAATGGAGACATGCGTAGATCAATCAACGCATTACAATCAGCAGCGTCTCTAAGCGACAAAGTCGATGAAAAAGATATATACCAAATAACTTCAATGGCAAGGCCTGAAGAAATTAAAAAACTGTTTTTAAGCGCAATAAACAAAGATTTCATAGAAACCAGAGAGAGGCTGGAAGAACTTATGATAGAACGAGGTCTTTCCGGAGAAGACATAGTAAAACAACTACATAAATCGGTCTACGATCTAGATATACCAGACAAAAAAAAGGTAGAACTAATCGACCTAATAGGTGAAGCCGAATACAGAATGATAGAAGGTGCAGATGGACGAATACAAATCGAGGGAGTGCTAGCAAGACTCGCACTTGAAAAATAAAACCACCCACCACAAGCGGAACAACCCCAACCACATAACTCAAAAAAACAACTTACCCCATCCCTAACCATAATAACTAAAAAAATGAAAACCAACAAAATAAAAATAAAACAGCCATTCGACCTATCCAAAACAATATACAGTGGACAGCCACCAAACTTCGTGTTCAACGAAAAAAAAGGCAGTTACACTGGATTTATCAAGTACAACCAGAACTACAAACCTATAAAACTACATCAAAAAAACGACCACATCACATACAAAGCCGATGTACCTAAAAAAACAGTAAAACAGTTTCTAGGTCTACACCACGATATCGAAGCAATAATAAACAAAATAAACACCGACGAATTTATCAAAAACCTAACAGAAAAACACAGTGGCCTACGAATAACAAGATTCGACCCACAATTCACAGTTATCGCATTCATAGTATCCGCAAACAACTGCATCCGAAACATATCTAATTTTATATCCAACCTAACCAAATTTCACGGCCACGAAAAAACCATAGATGGGGATAAAGTCTACCTACCACCTCTGGATAACGAGCTATATAAATTAACTACAGATGACTTCAAAAAACTAAAAGCCGGATATAGAAGTAGATACCTATCCAAAACAACCAGTATGTTAAAAGACGGAGTGGTTGACCTAAACAGCCTACATGACAAAAACCATCATGAAGTCAGAGAACAACTAATGACCTTAATGGGTGTTGGAACCAAGATAGCGGACTGTATATCCTTATTCAGCTATTCAAACTACAACTCCTTCCCAGTAGACGTAAATATACGTAGACAAATGAAAAACAACTACAAACTCAATGACATGACCGACAAAGAAATACAAGAATACGCCAGAGACAAATGGGGTGAATACGCAGGATACGCTCAACAATATATATTCCTAGATGCAATAACCAGATAACAACAAACCACCTAAATATAAAATACAACGAAAATAGTATTAAGAGGAAATATCCATGGAAGACCTAACACTACTATCTGCAGCATACCTCATTGTCTGGATAGTTATCGCCGGCTATCTATTCTGGATCAAAAAGAAACAGGACAAAATTAACAAAGAAATCGAGGTCCTGAAAAGTGAAAATTAACAAAAAATACCTAATCGGCATAATCGTAATAACAATAGCACTCATCATAGGGTTATGGGGCGCCCCAATATCCATGGATAGATACACAGATATATCAGAAATAACCGAAAACCCAGACAGATACATAGACCAATCAGTACAAGCAGATGGAATACTTAAAAACGATTCAATAGAAAACACAGACACAGGAAGAAACTTCATAATAACAGACAGTAACACAGAAGACCAACTACACGTAAAAGGCTATACAGGTAGCCTAAACCTACAAAGCCTCGAAGGAGACCGCATCATAGTAAACGGAATACTAATCTCCGAAGACACAATCGAGCCAAAAGAAATACTAACCCCCTGCCGAGACACATACACCTCAACCACCACATACTAAACAAACCAAATTACAGGAGAAATAAAACAACACCATTCAAAATAACACCAAAAAAACCAAAACTATATCGAAAAAAATCAATCAAACTCCACCCTAAAATCAATAAAAAACATCTAAAACTGTAGATCAAACCCTTCCCAACAAGATATCTACAGATAACAAAGGAGAGTGCCTCGGGGCTTGAACCAAAAGTAGTTCAAACCACATTAATCTGAATTTAAAAACAGTTATAGAAAAAAACTAAGACAACTGAGAAATAAAAACAAACAACCTACAAAAACAAAGAAGAACACCGTCTGAATACCAAATAATTTAATACCAACGAGTGATAAGGATATACGTGTTCGCCGCGGTAGCTCAGTCTGGGAGAGCGCTGCCCTGAAGAGGCAGCTGTCCCTGGTTCAAATCCGGGCCGCGGCATACAAAAAGCGCCGATGGTCTAGTGGTATGACATGACCCTGCCACGGTCATAGCCCGGGTTCGAATCCCGGTCGGCGCACTCGCGGGTGTGGTCTAGTGGTAGGACTTGAGCCTTCCAAGAACCATCGAAGAAAGCTCATAGCCCGGGTTCGAATCCCGGCACCCGCATAACCATTTTTTCAAAACACTTTTCAAAATACCTAAATTTAGATATCCTGATTACAAAATCCCGAAAACCACATCCTACCCCAATAATAAGAGTACGTGTATAACCAACATAGATAAATAAATACACAGTTTACGAACTCAAAACCAAGAGTGGGTTAAAAAAAATAAATTAATTTTTTTGTTTATTTTTGTTGTTGTTGTTTCTATTTTTATTTATTTTATTTTAATTTGTTTTCGTTGGTTTGTTTGTTGTCTGGTTTTTTGAGTGGGTTTTTTATTTTTTCTTCTATTTTGGTTATGTCTTTTATCATTATTGAGGTTGTTATACCTCCTATTAACAGGTCTAGGTAGTATGTTACTGTTCTCCAGAGTAGGACGAATATCCCGATGTATGCTGCTCCTACAAGGGTTGAGTATATTATTGATGCGCCTATTTCGGCTACACCACTGCTTCCAGGTGTTGTTGGGATCATGACTAAGAACATTAGTAATGCATATCCTGCCCATGCTATCAGGAGGTTTATTTCTAGGCCTAATCCAATGAGTATTATGTATGGGATTGTGAATTCGATTATCCATATTCCTATTGTTAGGGTTGAGGCTATCAAGAGATGTTTTTTCTTGTTTTTGATGTATTTCCATAGTATTTTGTTGTATGAGTCTATTTCTCGGTTGATTTGTTTATTTGTGCCTGGTCTGATTTTTTCTATTGGTTTGCATAGTGTTTTTAGGGTTTTTTTGATTAGTTGTGGTTTTAGTAGGCTTGTTATAAATCCTACTGCTCCTGTTAGGAAGAGTATTGCTATGAATGTGAATGTTATCTGTAGTGATATGTATTCTGTGAATTGTTCTCCTATTACGAACAGGCTTATGGTTCCGATTATTATTAGGAAAAAGATGTCCATTGCTCTTTCGCTTATTACTATTGCGCTGGCGACTCCTCCAGAGCTTTTTTCTTCACGGCTTAATAGCCATAGGCGTACAGGTTCTCCACCTGCGTATGAAGGTGTGATTGCTGCGGCGAAAGAGCTTGTTAATACTATTTTTAGTGTTTTATTGAATTTTAAGGGCATTTCTGATGCTTTGGCCAATATGTTTACTTTGGCCGTCCACAATATCCATCCGGTTATATGTAGTGCTGCTGCTAGAAGTAGATAAGGAAGTTCTATTTGGATTAATCCGTCAATCAATCCATCTGGGGCTGTAAGGATTATTAATGCTGAAATTGTAACTATACTTGTTGCAAGTGAGATTAGTAGGAGTTTGGTTGGTCTGTTCATTTTTTGTGTCTCTAAAATAATGATTTATAAGTTTAATTAATGGTGTTGTATATCGAGATGAAGGTGTGTATCTACTTGGAGATGGAGAGCCGGCTTGATACAAGTGGTATTGGTGTGGCTACAGATAATCAACGTAAAGCTTTAGGTAAGTTGGGTAGGTCTGGGTTGAAGTTGACACATGATCCTTGGAGTTGTTTCGATATACTTCATTTGAATACAGTTGGCCCTAAATCCCTATTTCATTTGTTTAGAGCTAAAAGAAAGGGTAGAAAGGTTGTTGTTCATGCTCACACTACCGGTGAGGATTTTAAGGGTAGTTTTATGTTGAGTGATTATGGGTCCGTTCCTTTGAAAAAATATCTTGGTTTTTATTATAGTCAGGGAGATGTTGTTTTGTGTCCATCGACGTATACTAAAAGGAGGTTGGTTGAATATGGTGTGGAAGAACCTATTGTTGTTTCTAATGGGGTTGACATCGACAAATATAGTTTTGACCCTGGTTTAAGACGGGAGTATCGAAGTAGGTTTGGGTTGGATGGTACCGTAGTTTTTGCCGTTGGCTCTCCTTTTCAGAGGAAGGGTGTTGAGAGCTTTGTTGAGGTTGCTGAAGAAATGCCTGAATTTAATTTTGTTTGGTTTGGGCCTTTGCGTAAAAAACTTCAGAAAAGGTCTGTAAGTAGGTTGATTGAGAACCCGCCTGATAATGTTTTGTTTACCGGTAGGGTCGATGATGTGGTTGGAGCTTATTCTGCTGGCGATGTTTTTTTCCTACCGAGTTATACTGAGAACCAGGGTTTGGTTGTGCTTGAGGCAGCTGCTTGTGGAAGGCCTTTAGTTTTAAGGGATATTCCAGGTTTTAATTACTGTAGAGATGGGGTTGAGTGTTTGAAGGGTGATTGTGTTGAAGAGTTTAAAAAACACATTATGTCGGTTGTTGAGGACGATGGTTTAAAAATGGAATTGGTTTCTAATGGATTGGATTTAGCAGAAAGACATTCCCTTGAAAACACGGGTGAGAAGTTGGATCAGATCTATAGGGAGGTTTTGGATTTATGAAGGTTGCTTTATTTACGGATAGTTATTTTCCACAGATTAATGGGGTTACCTACTCTATCTCTCTCCTTAAAAAACAGTTTTTTGAGCGGGGTTTGGATGTTACTGTAGTTTTCCCTAAATCTAGTGATTATCTTTGTGGTGAAAACGAAATTGGAATTAAATCGTTTTCATTACCTTTTTATGAGGGATATAGAGTTGGTTTTCCTGAAGCTATTTCAGATCGGCTTGGAGATTTAGATGTAGTGCATACGCACACCCAGTTCTCTATAGGTGGGTTTGGTGCGTATATTGCAAGGAAGAAAAACGCAAAACACATAAATACACTTCATACATGTCCTGAGTATTATGTAGATTATATAACCAGTTTAAAGCCGATAAAAAGGTTTTTAAAATACCTGTATATCGGTTGGGAGAAAAGGTTTTTAGGGACCGCTGAAATAGTTACCGTTCCATCAAAAGAGATTAAGAAAGATGTTGTTGGGAAGGGTTTAAGGAATGTTAAGGTTGTTCCGAACGCTATCGATCTAGATTTCTTTAATGAAAAAAAGGATGGTTTGTTTAGTTTTGAAAAACCGGTGATCGGGTATAGCGGTAGACATAGTACAGAAAAAAACCTTGAAGACCTAATAGAGGTTTCCAAGAGACTTGATGGATATACGGTGGCTATAGCTGGAGATGGTCCTTGTAGGGAGAGATATGAATCGATGGCTAAAAACCTAGATAATGTTGTTTTTTTAGGTTGGTTGGAGCGGGATAAGCTACCTTATTTCTATTCAACATTGGATGTTTTTGTTTTCCCTTCAATAGCGGAAACACAGGGTTTGGTTGCCCTTGAATCAAATGCCTGTGGAACCCCTGTGGTTGGAGCCAACTGTAAAGGATTGAAAAACAATATTATCGATGGAAAAAACGGATATCTATACACACCTGGAGACATAGACATGCTTGAAAATAAAATAAAAGCTTGCATAGATGACGAAGAACTTGTAGATAAAAGTAAAAATCACGTTGAGAAATATTCTTCTATAGAAATTGCTGAAGAAATAATAAAGTTATATCAAGATTGACATAGTAGGTTTCAGAAAACCGTTTCAAAGGTATGTTGACTCCATCTCCAATTGCTATTTATATTTTCTTTTATTTTATTTTATTTTATTTTATTTTATTTTATTTTATTTTATTTTATTTTATTTTATTTTATTTTATTTTATTTTATTTTATTTTATTTTATTTTATTTTATTTTATTTTATTTTATTTTATTTTATTTTATTTTATTTTATTTTATTTTATTTTATTTTATTTTATTTTATTTTATTTTATTTTATTTTATTTTATTTTATTTTATTTTATTTTATTTTATTTTATTTTATTTTATTTTATTTTATTTTATTTTATTTTATTTTAGAATTGGCTTAGCTAGGCTATATTTATTTAAAGAGTTGTTTTATTTTTTTTATGTTTCTTTTGTTGCCAACTGCTATCATGGTGTCTCCGTTTTTTATTGCGAATTCTGCGTTTATTTTTGTGAGTAGTTTGTTTTCGCGTTCAACTGCTATTATGGTGGCTCCTGTTTTATTCCTGATGTCGAGTTCGGCCATGGTTTTGCCGCTGTGTTTTTTGATTGGTATTCTTGCGAACTCTAGTTTTGTTTTTGGTGTGAGTATTGTTCGGTCTTTTATTATCACTGAGGCTAGTATTTCTCCTGCTACTGTTGGTAGTGATAGTACGAAGTCGGCTCCGGCGTTATAGAGTTTCCATATTGTTTCGGGGCTGTTTGCTCTGGCTATTATCTCTACTTCGGGTGCTTCGTGTTTTATTATTAATGTTGCGTATACTGCGGCGGTGTCGTCGTTTAGGGTTAGTATTACGGATCTAGCGTTTTTTAGGTCTGCTTTTTTTATTGTATCTAGGTTTGTTACGTCTCCAACTATGTCTATGTTTTCACCTGGGTTTAAATCGATGGTTTGGACGTCTAGACCTGCTTTTTTTAGTGTTTTTACTGTTGAAGGGCCTACTGTTCCGTATCCACATACTATTACTTTGTTTAGTTTGCCGTGGTAGCTTGATATTGGTCTTACTTCTAGGTTTTCGAAGTATAGTGTTTCTGTTAGTACTAGGATTATTGCGTTTTCTTTGATTTCTGTGTCTGGTTCTGGTGATGCTATGAATTTGCCTCCGGTCCAGATTCCTATTACGGTTGTTTTTCGTGTGTTGAACTGTTCTATTTCTCTTAGTTTTTTTCCTATGATTGGGCTTTCTTCTTCTACAAGTAGTTCGGCAGGTTTTAGTTTTGTTTTTAGTTCTATCGATTCGTTGAATTTTTCTGCTACGGATGATAGTGCTCTGTTTGCTAGGCTTTCTCCAAGTACCTTTCTGGATTTGACTACGTAGTCTGCTCCAGCTAGCATGTGGTATCTTTCTTCTTTTTCAAGCCTTGTCATGCTTATTACGCGGATTCGTGGGTTGACTTTCTTTGCGGATAGTATTATTGTTGGGTTTGTGGAGTCACCTACGTCTGCAACTAGGGCTCGGGCTTTATCGGCGTTTGCAGCTTTTAATGTCTCTACTTTCTCTGGGTCTCCAACTATTGCTTCATGTCCCATATCGAGGAGTTTTTCAACGGTTTCGAGGTTTCTTTCTATAAATAGGTAAGGTATGTCTGAGTTTTTTAGTTCTTGGGTTAGTATTTCATCTGCTGGGGAGTGGCTGCATATTATTACGTGGTCGGTTAGGTCGCTTGACCTTGCTACCTTTCCTTCAAGGGCTCTTTTGAACATGGGTATTACGACAAGAGGTAGGCCTATAAATATGAGTAGGACTGCTGTTAGGTTCATGGATACAACGATTAGGTTCATTCCTAGTGTTGTCCAGTGTTCTGCGTCTCCTCCGAAGCCTGCGGTGGTTAATATTTCGATGACTTTCTGTAGTGATTGGTATATATTTCTTTCTTGTCCTTCGAAATAGAACATTCCCCATTGGTATATTAACGTGAAGGATGCTACTATTGCTATAAAGCCTATTATGCTGAGTCCTATCCTTTTGGCCCACCATTTCATAGAGTTTTTTTCCTCAATTTAGTGTTTTGTTTATCTGTTTTTGGTTATATGGTTTTTAGGTTCCTGTGTCCCATGATTCGAGGTATTGTTTTTGTTTGTCTGTGAGCTGGTCGATCTCTATGTTCATTGTTTTTAGTTTATTTTTAGCTACTTTACGGTCTATTTCTGTTGGCACGTTATGTACCTTTGGTTTTAGGTTTTGGTTTTCGTGTATGTGTTGTATTGAGAGGGCTTGTATTGCGAAGCTTAGGTCCATGACCTCTATTGGATGTCCCAATCCCTGTGGTGCAGCTAGGTTTACGAGTCTTCCTTCGGCTATTATGTAGAACTTTCTGCCGTCTTTGAGTTTGTATTCGATTACTCCTTCTCTGGCATTGTTTGTTTCTACTGCGATTTCTTCTGCTGCTTCTATGTCTATTTCAACGTTGAAGTGTCCTGAGTTTGCGAGTAATGCTCCGTCGTTTATTTTTTCTAGATGTTCTTTTCGAACGACGTCTCGGTTTCCTGTTGTTGTTATGAGTATGTCTGCTTTCTGTATTGCTTTATTCATTTTTTCTACTTCGAATCCATCCATAACTGCTTCAAGAGCTTTGTTGGGGTCTGTTTCGGTTATTGTTACTCTGGCGCCTAATCCATCTAGTTTTTGAGCTACACCACGACCACAATATCCATATCCAGCTACTACTGCTTGTTTTCCTGATATCTGTATGTTTGTTGTTGCTGTGATTGCGGATATCGTTGATTCGCCTGTGCCGTGTATGTTGTCGAAATGTCTTTTCATTGGTGTGTCGTTTACCGCTATCACTGGGTATTTGAGTTGTTTTTCGTTGTCCATCGCTCTTAATCTATGGACTCCGGTGGTTGTTTCTTCTGTACCTCCCTGTATGTCTTTGATGAGTTCGGGTCTTTCTCGATGTATTCTAAAAACAAGGTCTCCTCCATCGTCGACTGTTATGTCTGGTTTTTTATCTATCACGTTGTCGATGGCTTTGTAATACTCCTTTCTTGTTACTCCTTTTTTTGCATAGCTTGTTATCCCTTTTTGGTTGTCTAAGGCCTTTGAAACGTCGTCTTGTGTGCTTAATGGATTGCATCCAGTTATATATACTTCAGCGCCTGCGTCTCTTAGTGTTTCTACTAGCACTGCTGTTTTAGGTTCTACGTGTAAGGCCATACCGACTGTCTGTCCTTTTAAGGTTTTTTTCTCTGACATTTCACTGCGTATCTCTTCCATCACCGGCATGTGGTCTCTTGCCCACTTGATTTTTCTTTCTCCATCCATATTTTCACTTCTCAATTATGTCTTTACTCATTTTTTCCGCCTGCTTGATCACTTTTTTTTCATTAAAACTCTGTATCTCACGGTCTTTCATTACTATCTCCCCATCTATAATTACAGTTTCCACTTCACGGTTTGTCGTTGAGTATACGAGGTTTGACACGACATTGTGTTTAGGTGTCATGTTTGGTGAGTTTGAATCGATTACTGTGAGATCTGCTTTTTTACCTACCTCGATCGAACCTAAACTATCTTCCAATCCAAATGCCTTCGCACCATTGATTGTAGCCATCTTAAGCACCTCTATTGCTGGGACAGCGGTGGGATCCATATTACTGGATTTGTGTAGTAACGCAGCTAACTTCATCTCTCCAAAAAGGTCGAGCGAGTTGTTTGAAGCAGCTCCGTCGGTTCCTAAAGCGACTGTAACGTCTTTCTCCAACAAATCAGGTATAGGTGCCACTCCAGACGCTAACTTCATGTTGCTGGTTGGGTTGTGGGATACAGTTGCTCCAGAACGCGCTATCAAATCTATGTCTTCTTGAGTAAGGTGTACCGCATGTGCACAAACGGTGTTTTCATTCAACAAACCTACATTGTGAATCAGCTCGGTTGGAGAAACCCCATGTTCCTCCATAACCTGATCAAACTCCTGTTGGGTTTCAGCGAGATGTATCTGTATCAAACAGTCACCAACTGAATCACGTAGTTTTCTGAGAAAATCTTTTGAACATGTTGATGGGGAGTGGGGGCCTAAAGTTGTTATTACACGACCTCCAGCAGCTCCAGCAAGTTTTTGATAGACCTCTATACCTTCTTCAAGCTCCTCTTTAACTCCTTGTTCATCCTTGTTTATACTTACCAAACCAAAAGAAAGAGCTGCCCGTAACCCTGTTTCTTCAACGGCTTTAGCCACCATATTTTGCTCGACATACATGTCTGCAAAAAAAGTAATACCGTTTTTTATCATCTCCAGACATCCAAGCAACGAGCCAGCGTAAACGTGTCTGGACTGCAACCTACCTTCCAAAGGCCATATATAGTCCTCAAGCCAGGTATCCAAAGGTAGGTCGTCTGCCACTCCTCTTAAAAGGGTCATAGCTAGATGGGTATGGGTGTTTATGAGGCCTGGAATAACTATTGAGCCGTCTAAATCCAACCTATCTCCTTTGAATCTATTCAATATCTCCTGGTTTTCACCAACACCCACTATCTCTCCATCATCGATAGCTATCGATCCTCTAAACGTTCCCTCAGTTACTGGAACGATAACTCCATCTTCAAGTATTAAATCAACTTCCATACAACCACATAAAAAACTGGTTTTATAGGTATTTACCTATCAATAGTTCCAGTTGGTCTTTTTTATCCCGTGGAATTTCACTAGGATCTGTAGCTATTGTGTTTTCCAACGCACTAGAACAAACACAATCTCTCTCCCTTGGTATCTCAGGAACTACATTCGCTATCACATCTTTAATAGCGTTTTCGTTTTTCTGCATCCTTTCAACAACCAAATCCATCGTTACATCCTCCTCTTCATGCCAGACATCATAGTCGGTTACCGTTGCTATTATTGAGTAACATATCTCTGCCTCTCTAGCCAGTTTAGCTTCTGGAACAGCTGTCATACCTATTATATCGAATCCCTGGTCCCGATAGAAGTTTGATTCAGCTCGTGTTGAAAACATAGGGCCCTCAATAGCTACATAAGTCCCTCCCTCAACAACAGAGTAATCATCACCAGCTACATCGGCAATCGATTTAGATAGTTGTTGGCAGAATGGATCGGCAAACCCAACATGTGCAACAACACCCTCACTATAGAACGTACTATCCCTTTTTTTAGTTCTATCAAAAATCTGGTCAGGCAGAACTATATCAAGAGGCTCAACATCTATATTCAAACTACCTACAGCGTTTGCCGCAATTATCCTATCAACACCAAGCTTCTTCAATGCAAAGATATTAGCTCTATAGTTAACCTCTGTTGGACAGTGCCTATGGCCCTCTCCATGACGAGGAATAAACACTACCTCTCTATCCCCAATATACCCAACAACCGGATCGCTCGATGGAGATCCAAACGGAGTGTCAACCGGTTTTTCCACAACATCTTCAAACAACTCGGGATCGTAAATACCACTTCCACCAATAATACCAATTCTATTCATCTAAAACCACCTATAAAACTCTATACAAAACACTATACAACTCTAACTCCAACAAAACCCAGCTCACAAAACTCCACACCCCTACCCAGAACTACAATAATGGTTATCGCTGTTCCAACTAATTCTTTATCGACAAAATTATATCAACCTGATTTAACTTCAAATTGATTTAAAAACAAACCACCCTAACCACCTAAACTATACAAAAAATATTTGTAAAAACTTATTTCTATATAGCTTCTGATTGTATTTTTAAGGGTTTTTGTGATGTCTAAAAGCCGTATATATTCTATCCAAAAACATGACGCGTCCACATTGCATTACGACCTCAGGCTTGAAAAAGAAGGTGTTCTTAAAAGCTGGGCCATACCTAAAGGCCCTTCAACCGACCCATCCACAAAAAGACTTGCAATAGAGACCGAAGACCACGAAAAAGGTTATGCTTTTTTCGAAGGCGAAATCGAAGAAGGTAGGTATGGAGCCGGTGAAGTAACAGTATGGGACAAAGGTAGTTACAAACCAATTAAATGGGAAACAAATGAGATAATAATCGATATAGATGGAGAAAAACTAAACGGCAAATACGTTCTAATCCGGTTTCAACCCAAAGAAAACCCCGAAAACTGGCTATTCTTCAAGAAAAAATAAACCAACTAAACCATAGAGCTAAAAAACATACTATAAACAGATTCTGAGGTCATTTAATGAAATGGGATTTAATATTAATCAGGTATGGTGAAATCGCTTTAAAAAGTAATTATGTGCGGAGACAGTTAATCGAGAAACTTAAATCCCACATAACAAAATCACTCGAACAAGAAGGCGTTGAAAAATATAAACTAAAAACCCCAAGAGGCCGAGTTTTCCTCGAAACACCCTCAATAGACAAATCACTACAAGCCCTCTCATACATACCCGGAATAGTTTCTTACAGCCCCTGCATTACAGTTCAATCAAACCTAGAAAAAATAACCAAAGGTTCAACAACAGTAAGCGAAAACCAACTATCAAACAATCTAAACTTCGCAGTAAACGCAAGAAGAATAGGAGAACACGATTTCTCAAGCCAAGACATAAAGATCTCTGTCGGAGACCACCTAAGAAAAAAATTCAATGCAAACGTAGACCTCGATAACCCAGATTTCACAGTAAACATAGAAGTCAGAAACGAAAAAACCTACATATACACACATACATACCGTGGTTTAGGCGGCCTTCCCTACGGAGTACAAGGAAAACTCGTATCACTATTCTCAGGAGGAATCGACAGCCCAGTAGCAACCGCTCTAATGCTAAAAAGAGGATGCGAACCAATAGCACTATACATAGACAAAGGCAAATACGGAAACAAAAAAGAAAACGATAGAGCAACCAAAGTAGCCAAAAAACTATCAAGATACACACCAAACGGAATCAAATTCATACAACTAAACTTCGAAGAAATATACCAAGAAATGGAAAACAAAACCGGAAAACAAACATGCATAATCTGTAAAAGAGCAATGTACAAAGCCGCAGAAAAAATCTGCAAACAAGAAAACGCAAAAGGAATCATAACAGGGGAAAGCGTAGGCCAAGTAGCATCACAAACACTAGACAACCTAATGACACTAGACAACTCAACAAACCTACCCATATACCGACCACTAATAGGAGTTGACAAAACACAAACACAGAAAATATCAAGAAGACTAAAACTCTACAAACAATCAACAGAAGACATCGGAGAATGCCCAATACTACCCAACAGAGTAGCAACAGTCTCAAAAACCAAACAAATCAAAAAAACCGAACAAAACCTAAAAATAAACCAACACATCCAAAAAACAATAGAAAAACAAACCCAGAAAAAAATAAAACCCAAAAAAGGAGCAAACAAATGAAAAAACAAAAAACAAACAAAACCAAAAAAACAGATAAAACCAAAAACCAAAACGAAAATAAAAACAAAACACGCAGGAAAATCAAACGAAAATGCAACTGTAGAGAACCAGATGAAGAATGGCCATGCCCCGACCCACACGAAGACGGAAGTTGGCTAAAACTCTAAATCGCGTTGAGAAAGATTAGAAGAAAAACCATTTCTATAGTGATACCAAAATAAATAGTTAGTTATGTAAGTGCTTGAAACATATTCAAAAAAGTTCCCAACAAAAATTCCAAATACTATATATACATATATACGCATTGCTCGATGTAAAGATAGTGTGGGCTATACCTGAAACCTATATCGATGCCCATTACCTCACCTATATACATCAAAACAGATAATAGAAACTTAAGTTAGTAAAAGCCCTGCACTCCATTTAAGGGAGAATTTAATCGATCAATTATTATCTTGTTAGAATGCGAACAAGCTGACTAGAATCCCGAATATCACGCTGTATATGATTATCTCTATCTGGGGTTTCAAGAAGGAGTGTTTGGTTAAATGTCTTTTTTTCATGTATACTTGTCCTTCAATGTTGCTGGGAAATGGGACTGCAGAGGACAGGTCTGTGTATATATACATCAGGCCTGTGAAAAACAGAAACTGGGTAGTGAATGATAGGTCGGCTATGGCACCAAGCACTGGATATAAAACAACAGACATCAATAAACCCCTAACAATCTGAGCCGGTAATACCTTGTATGCAGTGAATTTTGCTTCATCGCCTTCAGATGGGTCGACTAAGAAATCAAGTGTTCTCTCACCACCCGTATACATGTCTTTACTAAAAAGATAACTAGCTATTCCTGCAATGAAATATGAAATAATATGGGATAAAGTGAAAAACATGCTGAAAAAAAAGTAGTTCATTTTTATTTCACAACAGCTATGTGAGTTAAACCAAGGTATATATTTTTTGTAGAAACAGTATATCTGGAGTGGAGTTTAGTAAAAAAATAGTTTCTTGTTTGTTAATTTTTCTAAGCTTTTTTAGCTGTGGTTTTTGGTTGGTTTAGGGCCGGGACCGAGAATCGAACCCGGATCGTAGCCTCCACAGGGCTACAGGATAGCCACTACCCCACCCCGGCCACAATAAAATCAAGATAATCACTTAAGCTGTGTGGAGTTTATTGTTTGGTTTAAGTGATCCGAAGTATGTATGACCCTGTTGGTTATTTAAGTTTTTGTAGTGGTTTTTGAGTCGGTGGTTTGTTTGTTATTGACATTTGCATCTGCTTCGCGGTAAAGGTAGGGAGTTTTACTTTGAATTTTCAGTAAACTTTAATTTTGAGTAACTATAATTATATTTAACACAATTTTGTTTAATCTGAATTGGTGTATTTATGAGTAATAATACCAAGATTATTAACGATCCGGCTGACTTGGTACCGCTCCTTCATGTTTTTAAAAACGATCGGTATACTGAGATTTTTAGACAGGTTTTTGATGGCGATGTATCTCAGGATGAGTTGGAGGAGGAGTTCGGTAAGGATGCTGAGGAGATGTTGGATTTACTTAACTCTATAGGGCTTGTTAAGTCTCATTGGAGTATGAACAACGGTAGTCCGGTTAAGGAGTATGAAACTTCATATTCAAGGTTTAAAGCTAATTTTGAGTGTGATTTGAAAGAGATTGTTGAGATACTTCATATATCAATGCTTTCCGATGAGTTGTTTGAGAAAGATCAAGAAGCTCTTGAGGGTATGATTGAAAACGGAAGTGAGTTTATTTCTGATTTGTCTGAGAAACTGGAGCAAAGTGAAGTGCTTGTGAGAGCTATGGCTCGACGTAGTGACTCGGTGTATATACGTGGGAATAAGATTGAGCGGAAATAAAAAATCCATCAAATTATAGTTGTTTAATAAATATTGAATGTAGATGGGTAAGATGGATGATGTAGTTGATACTAAGTTGAAAATTCTTGTTGAAGTGGCTAGAAACCAGCCTGGTGTTAAACAGACCAACATAGCTAGAAAGTTTGGTATC
This sequence comes from Methanonatronarchaeum thermophilum, assembly GCF_002153915.1. Classification (NCBI taxonomy): domain Archaea; kingdom Methanobacteriati; phylum Methanobacteriota; class Methanonatronarchaeia; order Methanonatronarchaeales; family Methanonatronarchaeaceae; genus Methanonatronarchaeum; species Methanonatronarchaeum thermophilum. The sequence continues at coordinate 395,610 of NZ_MRZU01000004.1, read as the reverse complement.
ACTCCTCAAGCTGTTTCTGAAAACATAAAAACTTTGAAGAAGGATGGGTTTTTAAGAGAAGGCGAGGAGGGGTATTATGTTACGATGGAGGGTGTTCAGAGAATAATTGACCAGTCTGAGTTTCTGAAGAATTTTTATGAAGATATTCAGAGAAATGTTTTGAACAAGATTCCTTATTTTACAGCTATAGCTGAAGTACATGTTACAGAGGGTATGGAGGTTGGGTTGTATATGGAGGGGGGGTTGTTAAAAGCTGGATCTAAAGAGGATAGTTCAGCACACGGAGTAGCAACCTCAGATGCCGATGTTGGAGATGAGGTTAACATCAAGGAGATTTCAGGCATCATAGATATGGCTCCTGGTAAGGTAACTGTTGTCAGAGTCCCACCTAAAAAAGATGGTGGTTCTAACATCGGATACGAAGTGGAAGTTGGAGAGCAGATTGATTTAACTGCAGCAGTTGGCTTACCCGGTCTTGTTGCGATGCGTAAAAGTTATGGTGAACCTGATCTTTTTTTTGGAGCCAAACAAGCTGTTTCACATGCAGCATCCCATGGTCTAGATGTATTTGTTTTCTGTAGCCATACTGAGTTACAGGATTTGGTTGACTCTCTCGAAGAATCCAACATAGATTACAGTATCGTAGATAGCCATTAACTGAACTGAATTGAATATGGGGTTTTTATGGATATCAAGATTCTTAGAATGGGGCATAGGCCACAGAGGGATCAGAGAATAACTACTCATGTTGGTTTGGTTGGTAGGGCTTTCGGTGCAAACGGATTGTTTTTGACGTCAAGTGACGAGAAGATAAAAAAAAGCATCGATGATGTTTCCAGTCGTTTTGGTGGAGATTTTGAAGTAAAGGTTGGGGTTAGTTGGCGTAGTGTACTAAAAAATTGGAGTGGGTTGATTGTTCACTTAACAATGTACGGTGAGCGTTTAGTAGATAAATCAAGTGAGTTGAAATCTATTGACCAGGATATACTGGTCGTTGTTGGTGCTGAAAAAGTTCCCGGCCGAGTTTATGAACTGGCTGACCTCAATATATCGGTTACAAACCAACCTCATTCGGAAATTGCTGCTCTAGCAGTTCTTTTAGATAGAATATATGATGGAAAGCAATTGAAAAAACATTTTGATGGTCAAGTTAAAGTCGTTCCATCAGAAAACGATAAAAAAGTTAAATACCTTGATTAAAAACAACTTGAATCAGTAATTGATTAAATTGAATTAATGTGGGTTCTTGGTTTGGTGTTGTGTAGAAGATTTTATTTTGTTGTAGAACATATAGTTATAGAGGATACTGGGTTGTCTGGGCTGGGTTTGGTGTGAGTTAACTATGATGTTTGTTGGTTCGGTTTACAGGTTTTGGTTAAGGCTGGTGAATGTTATTGGTTTATTTATGGTTTTGAACCTGGTTTTAGATGTCTGGTGTAGATTTATTTAAAAATTTGTTGTGGTGTTATTTTGTCAAGTTCTGATGGAAATAAACTGGAAGATCCTACGATTAGAGATTTTATAAAGGAAGTGTCTGGTGAGGAAGCGCTTCAGGTAGTTAAGGAGCTGCAGGAGAGAGGTACTGCTGTTGATGAAGAGCTTGTTGAGAATGTTGAGTTGGAGTTGAATGATGTTCGAAGGATTCTTTATCAGTTGTATCAAAATGGGTTGGCTGAATATACCCGGAGTAGAAACAGCAATACTGGGTGGATTACGTATACGTGGAAGCTTAGTTTGGATAATGCTGAAAATGTGATGGAGAAACGGAAGAAACAGATAGTTGAGGAGTTGGAGGAACGTCTTGTTTTTGAGGAAGAGAATGTGTTTTATTTGTGTCCTGAGAACCACGTTAAACTGACTTTTGAAGAAGCAACAGATATAGACTTTAAATGTCCTGAATGTGGTGAGGGTTTGATGCATCATGAGAACGAAGAGATTATAGAAGAGATAAAAAAAGAGATAAAGAGACTTAAAGATTCGATTTAAAGAGGTTTAGGAGATAGTTACTTTTTTAACTCCTTCTATCTCTCTTAATTCATCTATAGTGTTTCCTGGGATTCTTTTTTCTGTTATTATTGTTAATTTTGGGTTGTCTGTTAGGTTTGGGTCGTCTGCTATCGCTTGGTATATGCTTATGTCTTTTTTAGAGATTGTTGCTGCTACTCTGCCTAATATCCCTTTTTTTGCAGCATCTGTAGGTGTTATTATTGTTATCCCTAAACCTAGTTTTGGAGCTACGTCTTCAAGTAGAGTCATCGACCTTAGGTTGTGGAAAATATCTCGCAGGAAATCGTTGTTTTCTATACGTTTGATTGCTGCGTCAACTGCTTTTCTGTCTACTTCTACTTCTTGAGCGATTTGGGCTTTGGGTATCCGTATACTGCCTGAACGTATGGTTCCTTGTTCATCTATTTTGAACCCTCTTTTTAATAGAAGCCGCATTACTTTCTTTTGAGCGGGATAGCTCTCGAAATGGGATTCTACTTTCGTCCACATCCTCCAAAACCTGGCCTTCCACCTTTTTTACATCTTTTCGGCCTTGCTATCTCTTCATCTATTCCTTCTTGTTGGCCGAAACCTAGTATGTCGTCCATGCTGTATAGGCCTGGTGGTTGGTCTAACAGGAATCTAGCTGCCATCAATGCGCCTTGAACGAAGGCTTGTCTGTCATGTGCTCTGTGGGTTACTTCGATTCTTTCACCGGCGTTGGTACCGCTGAAGTATACTGTGTGGTCACCGACTACATCTCCAGCGCGAACACTATGTACACCTATCTCTGTTTTCTCCCTTTCATGGACTCCACTCCTACCGTATACAAATTCACCTTCTCCCCGCATATCTTTTATTATATCTGCAGTTTTAATCGCTGTACCACTTGGTGAATCTACTTTCTGGTTATGATGTACTTCAACGATCTCTGCATCATAATTTAATGTTCTAGCGGCCATCGAAACAAGCTTCCAGAAAACATTGACTCCTACCGAATAGTTCGGTGAAACTAAAGCCGATATATCGCTGTCTTCTATATCGCCTAACATTGCTTCTTTGACCTCATCTGTAAATCCTGTTGTACCTACAACTATGTTTACGCGTGACTCTATACAATCTTCAACAAAACCAAGTGTTGCTTGGGGCATTGTGAAATCAATTACCACATCTGGTTTTTCTGAATCAAGTAGTTCTTTAAAATCGGCTGCCGATGAAATGGGAACACCTATCTCTCCAAAACCCAGGGTTTCCCCTAAATCAACACCTATCTCTTCATGGCCTGGGGCTTCAACTGCAAAAACAATTTGATCATCACTCTCGATAACTGCCTCTGCAATTCTCGAGCCCATATTACCCAGACAACCGGTAACTGCAATCTTCAAATTAAATCACCTTGACGTTTGATATGTCCGTGTCCTAAATAGTATGTTTGTTCAGCTATCCCTAAAAAACAAAAAAAACAAAAAAACCGTTTTTATATTAAACTCTATATAACGACCGATTGTTGTATTACATCTGTATTACGTGAAGGCATGTATTTATCTATATATACTCATGTCAGTACAAGTATTGCATTGTGTTTTTTTAAACTAGCTTTGTAATAGGTGTTTATATGAAGAATGTAGTTGTTGAAAGTGATTTGTTAAATAATGTCTTATCAAACATATCTCCATTAGATGAAGAGGCTATGGAACAGGCTCGTGAACGCCAGGATTCTTTGACTAAACCACGTGGCAGTTTGGGTAGGTTAGAGGAGCTTTCTATTCAAATTGCTGGCATTAAGGGTGGTCTTCCCAGCATCGAAAATAAAGCAGTTTTCACTATGGCTGGTGATCATGGTGTAGTTGAAGAGGGTGTCAGTGCTTATCCACAGGAAGTTACCGGCCAGATGGTAATGAACTTCTTGAATGGAGGTGCAGCCGTGAACGTTCTGGCTAGTGAAGCAGAAGCACGTTCAGTTGTTGTAGATATGGGCATTAAAGCGGAGATCGAACATCCAGAATTAGTCGACATGAGCCTTGGACCTGGCACCAACAACATGGTTAAAGAACCCGCTATGTCCCGTGAAAAAGCTGTTAAAGCAGTTGAATCCGGTATAAAGGTTTTCCAAGAAATCTATAATGAAGAAAAAATAGATTTGGTTGCAATCGGCGATATGGGTATCGGGAACACAACTCCCAGCAGCGCATTAATCTCATGTTTCACAGGAACCGATGTAGAAGATGTCACCGACCGTGGAACCGGAGTCGATGACGAAGGATACAATAAAAAAATAGATAGCATAAAACAAGCAATCGAAACCAACAACCCAAACCCAGAAGACCCATTCGATGTATTATCAAAAGTAGGTGGATATGAAATCGGTGGCATGGCAGGTGTCGCTCTAGCAGCAGCCAGCAAAAACATACCAGTAATCGTCGATGGCTTTATATCTGGAGCAGCTGCATTACTTGCCTACGAAATCGAACCAGAAATAAAAAACTATCTAATAGCCAGCCACGATTCCGTTGAATCTGGACACGCAGCCACACTAAACCACATCGGATTAACGGAACTTGTCGACTTCAACATGCGTCTAGGTGAAGGAACAGGCGCAGTACTAGTCATGCCAATAATACAATCAGCGTGCAGCGTTTTAACCGACATGATGACTTTCGAAGAAGCAAAAGTCTCAGACAAAGACTGAAACACAACAAAACAAAAAAACAACAAAAAAACCATAGAAAAGAAAAAAAGAGGGATTTAATAAATCAAGTTTAGATGCTTAAAACTTGATTAAACAAAGACCAAACTACTCCCTATCCATACCGGCCACTATCCTTGAGTCCCTCATCCTTTTTTTATTTTTAAATTACCTCAAGACTTAATCTCCATCTTTTATATTGTTTCGTATAAATAGGTAATCTAGAGAGAAAATCAAGTAAAGTGGACTTAGATTAAGCTAAATTAGATTGGATTGGATTAGATTGAATTAGATTAGGTCGTGTAGGTGTATTTTGTGTTTGCCTAGTTCTCCTCCGAAGTTTCCTGCTGATATTTTTTGTACTCCTTTGTGTTGGGTTATTGTTTGTATTGTTTTTTTCATTGCTTTTTTTATGGCTTTTTTGTTTGTTCCGTTGATGACTATTTCTGGTATTGATTTTGTTTGTTTTGGTACTTTTGATTGTTTTATTTTGTTTTTTAGTGTTGGGCAGTATGGGTGGTTTGTTGTGGGGCCTATTTCTGGGTAGTTGGTTTCGACTTTTGATCCGGCTGAGCATATTTGGAAGGGGGTTGTTGTTCCTTTTATTTTTTTGATTTCTTTGAGTGCTGCGTCTCCTGCTTTTAGTGCTGTTTTGTTTGAGTCGCAGTAGTACCATATGTTTCCGCCCATTATGCCTGTGTTGTAGGCGATTTGTTTTTCGATTAGGAATTCTCCCATCATTATTGGGATGTTTATCATTTCTCTGTTGTGTCTTTTTTCGGTCCATTCGTATCCATCGCCGCAGTGTCCTATTTTTTTCATTGTGTCGATTTTTTTGTTGGAGTTTGTTTGGTTGAATACTTTTGTTTCGGGTACTACGAGTATTCCTTGTCGAATTCTTTTAGCGGTTTCGTGTTCTAGTTTTTCTTTTCCACCGGTTTTGTTGACCCATATCTGTATTATTGATCCTGGTCTTCCGTCTATGGTTTCTGTTTTGTTTAAGTAGGTTTCGACTCCTCCTTCTGATTCGTTGAAGACTGTGCAGGGAAGGGCAGTTGATCCTTCGGTTGCTTGTTTTAGTCTTTTTTTGTCTCCAGCTGTTATCTGTAGTCTTGTGTATAATCCATCGAATGCTTCGCAGTATGTGTCTTCTATTTCTACATCGTTAACTTTCTTCATCAAAAAATAAATACGGGTCCAGGTATTTAATTCATGATGATGGAACGTATTTTTGCACCTTGGAGAATCAAGTATGTTAGGAAGGCTAAAAATGATGATGTAGATTGTGTTTTCTGTAGTTTGCCTGAACAGGATGTTGGTAGGGATAGGGAGAACTTGATTTTGTATAGAGGAGAAAGTTGTTTTTTGTTGCTTAATAAATATCCCTATAACCCTGGGCATGCTATGGTTGCTCCATATAGGCATACTTCGGATTATACTTCAAGAACTGAAAAAGAGGTTTTGGAGACTCAGCGGTTTCTATCAAGGTATATAGAAGCTAGTGATGAGGTTTTTAATCCTGATGGATATAATGTTGGTACAAATCTAGGTCGGGTGGCTGGAGCCGGTATAGATACACATATACATACTCATATCGTCCCAAGGTGGGAAGGTGATTCAAATTTCATGCCGGTTTTAGGGGATACCAGAGTGATATCGCAGGACTTGAAAGAAAGTTATGATGAAATAAAAGAGAGGTTGAAGCTGTGAACTACCCACTACCATCTCTCAGCTATGCTTCGAGGTGGAAGGGGCTTCCTGTTTCGATGACACAACTTGCAGATACATCACAGAACTGAATCTGGTGTTTGTTGTCTGTAGAGGTTGCATTCTCTGCAGACGTAACTTCGGCAAGTCCCTTACCTAAAATATTATCTGCTACGTTGAGTTCTTCAAGGAAATGGTTGTAGACCTGTCGGCACAGTTCAAGAAGTTTTACCAGTTCATGCTTATCCTGTTCTAAAGGATAGAGACAATACTTGTAACCCCTATTCATAATCATACTCCATAAAGTAACTTCCTCAACAACTTTTTTTATAGGTTCAAGTGATCCATCCCCAACCTAACTCCACATTCGTTCCATAAGGAAGAGAACTTCACACCCCAAATAAGTTAAAAAAACTCCTTATACTGGTTTTTAGGGGGTTTTGTTTTTTGGTGTGTTTTGGGTTGGATGTTTGTTTTTTTATAGTTTTCCGACTCCCTTTATGTGGATTGATTTGCCTTCTTGTATTTCTCCGATTATTTTGGCTTCTCTGTTGTGTTTTTTTAGTATTTTGAGTGGTTTTTCTGGGTTTGGTGTTGTTATGCAGAATCCGGTTCCCATGTTGAATACTCTGTACATTTCTTTGTTTGTGATGTTTCCTAGTTCTTGTATTTTTTGGAATATTGGTTGGGGTTTTTGTGGGTTTTTTATGTTGTATTTGTAGTCGCCTAGTCTGTTTAGGTTTCTTAGTCCTCCGCCTGTTATGTGGGCTAGGCCTGTTATGTTGCATTTTTTGTTTATTTCTAGTATTTCTTTTACGTAGATTCTGGTTGGTGTTAGTAGTGTTTTACCTATTTTTTGGCCGTTTATTTTGGTGTGGTAGTTGATTTCGGAGTTTTCTATTGTTTTTCGGGCGAGTGTTAGGCCGTTGCTGTGGATTCCGGAGCTTTTTATTCCTATTATTTTGTCTCCTATGTTTATTTCGTTTCCTAGTACTAGGTTTTCTGGGTCTGCGAGTCCGATGCATGTTCCGGCTATGTCGAATCCTCGTATTATTTCTGGTAGTGTTGCTGTTTCGCCTCCTAGGACGGTTATGTTTGCTTGTTTTGCTCCTTTTTTTATGCTTTTTCCTATTTCTTTGGCTTGTTCTGGTTTTGGTTTTTCGAATGCTAGGTAGTCTACGAAGGCGATTGGTTCTGCGCCTGTGCAGATTATGTCGTTTACGTTCATTGCTATGCAGTCTATTCCTATGCCGGTGTAGTCGTTCATTTCGTTGGCGGTTATTAGTTTGCTTCCTACTCCGTCTGTTGCCATTGCTATTATTTTGTCTCCGATGTTGATTAGGCCTGCGTAATGGCCTTTTATGTCGAGTGGTTGGTGTTCTCCTTTGCGTGTTTTTGTTGTTCCGGCTAGTGCTGTTGCGAGTGCTTCTATTGTTTTTTCTTCTTGGTTTATGTCTACTCCTGCTTCTTTGTAGTTTAGTCCCATTTTTTAGTCCTCTATTTTGAATGATTTTTTTAGTTGTTGGGGGTTGATTTCTCCATATTTTTTGAGTTTTCCGTTGTTGGTTGTGTTAACTGTTATCTGGGCTGGTGCGAAGAAGTCTTGGTCGATTTTGTAGAAATCTTTGTCGGCTTCTTTGTATACTTCTATCATTGGTTTGCCGTATTTTTCTGAGTTTTTGGATGGTGTTTTTTTGAATTTGTCGCTGTCTTTTTTAGTGGTTAGGTGTACTTTGCTTCCATATATGACTGCGTCGTTTGTTCGTCCCATTGCTTTTACAGGGTCTTCTGCTATTGGTGGGATTGGTGTTGTTGCGAAACCGGATATTATGTTTTCTAGGTTGTATCCTTGTCTCTGGAGCCTATATAACGTGGTTTCTATTGCGCGGGCGGATATCTGTATACTTCCTACCAGGCTGTTTGTTGGGGCGGTTAATACGTATAAACAGTTTGCTGCAACTCCACATCTATCTGCAAATTTCTCGAGTGTTTCTTTTGTAGGGGTTTTGTCTGTTTCTAATGTTAGAACGGCGAAATCTGATTCTTGTTTTTCAGGTGTATTGCATTCGGTTGTAAGAAGTTTTGCAGGTCCAGAGCCTATGGCTCCATCAAGGTTTAGATCCGCTTTCTGACATCCTATACAGGCTAAAACAGGATTATCTGTATAGTTTTGTGTTGCTGGAAACATAGTTCCGTTTATATCCATTTCGGTAAAACCTGTTGTTGCTAGACCTCCTTGGCAGGCCATAGTGTATAGAGCTCCAGCGTCATATCCTCCCTTTGAACAATCGATTATTGTTGATTCGCCTACTTGAAAAACCTCGATGTTGATTTCTTCGGCCCACGCGATCAACTCTTCAACTAATTCAAGTGTAGTTTCATTAACATTCATAAAGAAATCACAACATAGAGCTTTGATTTACATCTATTTTGATTTGGTTCACATCTGTTAATTGTCTTTGGTTTGATAGAAAAGTTTGTGTAATGTATTTGTTTGTTTTTTTATCGACCTTTTGTTGTTATTTTTTCTGTTTTTTTATACGGTTCTTGTTATGTTTGAGTGGTATCGTAATATTTATTTGTTTTTATCCTATATTTCAAATAAATCTATAAAAAACTGTTTATAAATGGAAGGTCGTTACTAAGATGTGTTTATATGGATAGCGTTTTATTGTTATGTTTTTAAGTAAACAGTTTTTTTGTTGGAGGAATGTAAATTGGTACCGCGTAAATATCTAAAATTATTGTTTGTTGTCTGTTTGTTGTCATCTGTATTGTTGGTCGGTGGTTGTGTAGATTATTTCGAGAGTGATAAGGAACGGATAACAATTGTTGATTCTACTGGAGAGGAGATTGAAATTAACTATCCTGTTGAGAATGTAGTGACGTTAACTAGTGATTCAGCCGAAGCTGTTAGAGCTTTGGGGGCTGAAGATAAGGTGGTTGGAATAAATGACTATATGAGCGGTGATTTCTGGGGAGATTTAGGTGAGATTGATAGTGTTGGAAACATCTTCAATCCTAATCCAGAGGAGATAGCTAGTCTTGAACCAAAACCTGATTTAGTTCTTACATACACTGAGTATACTGAAGATCTTGAAGATGATTTAAAGCCGTTTGGAATAGATGTTGTTAGGCTTGATTTCTATAAGATGGATAGTATAGAAGAGGAGATAGAGATACTAGGTGAAATACTAGACAAGGAAGATGAGGCTGAAGAGCTACTTAACTTCTATAACAAACATATGGATGAGGTTAAAGAGCTTGCTGGTGATATAAACGAGAGTGAAGTGAAAGATGTTTATATTGAGGGATTTGAAGAGTGGAGCACTGCCTCTACAAACGAAAGTAACTACCACCAGGTTGTTGAGTTGGTTGGAGCAAACAACATTGCTGGAGACCGAGACAGGACATATCCTACCGTAAGTGCTGAATGGGTTCTTGATAACAATCCGGATGCTATGATGAAGGTGGTTCAGGATTCAAGTGTACTAGGGTATGATGTGAACTGTACAGAGAACGCTGAACAGATGTACAACGATATTGTTGATAGGGAGGGGTTGTCGGAGACAGATGCGGTTAAAAACGACGAGCTCGTATTGGTATCTCAAAACGTCTTATCAACAATGCAAAACAACATTGGTACATTAATTATGGCTGAGTATCTCTATCCAGATGTATATGAAGATATAGATCCAATGGAAGTTCATGAAGAATATCTAGAGGATTTCCATGGAATAGAGTATGATGGGATTTGGTATTACAGCAAATAACAAAGAAAGTGGTTAATGTATGGGGTTGGAACATGGAGGTTATTGGGATTCTGAGGATGGATACGCCAAATATATAAATAGAAAATATCTGTTTTTGGTCACCAGCCTCATAATCTTAGGTATAACTTCTATTGCTTCACTGTCAGCTGGAAGTGCCACCGTTGGGATAGTTGAAGCTGTAAACGCAGTTTTAAACAGGTTTTTCCCAACTACATTCAGTTCAAGCCATCTAGAGTCAACCATTGTCTGGCACCTAAGAATGCCGAGGGTTTTCATGGCAATAGTTGCTGGAGCCTGTTTAGCCGTCGCTGGAGTCGTAATGCAGAACATACTGAAAAACCCTCTGGCATCTCCATACACACTGGGTGTAGCATCAGGTGCTGGATTCGGAGCCGCATTAGTGATTGTTACAGGCGGTTTTCTAGGACTTCAAACCTTAATCGGTCAAGACTGGGTTTTAGTCATAAGTGCATTCATTTTCGCACTCGCACCAGCCTTCCTAATCATCGGCATCACCAAAATGAAGGGTTCAGACAGCGCAACCCTCATACTTGCCGGTATCGCAATGATGTACCTTTTCTCAGCCGGACTATCACTACTACAGTATATAGGTGACGAATCAGAGGTTACAGCGATAGTTTACTGGCTTTTCGGAAGTTTAGGTAAAGCAGACTGGATGAACACCGGAATAGTAACAATAATACTACTAATAATGCTGATACCTGTAGTTAAATGGACCTGGGACTTCAACGCTTTAATGCTAGGTGATGAAACCGCATCCAGTTTAGGAGTTGACGTAGAAAAAATAAGGATATACGGAATGGTTGTAGCCAGCTTAATGACTGCCGCAGCAGTATCCTTCCTAGGAACAATAGGATTCATCGGGTTGGTAGCCCCACACATAACAAGAATGATATATGGAACCGACCACAGATTCCTCGTACCAGCATCCGCAATAATCGGCGCAATAATACTTGTAGCTTCAGACACCGTAGCTAGAACCATAATATACCCCGAAGTACTACCAGTAGGAATACTAACCTCATTCCTAGGTGTACCACTATTCCTATACCTAATACTCAGAAGGAGGAAAAGAAATTGGTAACAATACAAGTAAACAACGTTAATTACGACTACAATGGACACAAAGTCCTCAAAAACATCAACCTAAACCTACAAAAAGGACAGGTAATCGGATTATTAGGACCCAACGGCTGTGGAAAAACAACCCTACTCAAATGCATATCCGGAATCCTCACACCAAAACAAGGAGACATAAAAATAGATGGATCCAGCCTACCCCAAATAGACAAAAAACAAAGAGCCAGAAAAATCGGATACGTACCCCAAGCCGAAGAAGTAAACTTCTCAATAACAGTATTCGACACCATACTAATGGGAAGAAAACCCTATCTAGGCTGGAAACCAAGCAAAAAAGACCTAAAAATAGTCAGAAACCTAATCAACAAATTCGACCTAAACCACCTAGCAATGCGCGGCCTAGACGAACTAAGCGGAGGTCAAAGACAAAAAGTCATTCTAGCCAGAGCTCTAGCACAAAAACCCAAAATACTGGTCCTAGACGAACCCACAAACAACCTAGACATCAAACACCAAATAGAAATGCTCAACATAACAAGAAAACAAACCAAAAACAACATACTAGTCCTAATAGCAATACACGACCTCAACCTAGCAGCAAGATACTGCGACCAAATAATAATCATGAAAAAAGGACAAATACACGCATCAGGCGGACCAGAAACACTATCCAAAAAAAACATAGAACCAGTATACCAAATAAAAATAAAAATAAAAAACATCGACGGCCACAAAATCATAATCCCAAAATCAGAACAAAAAACCCCACACCTATACGAAGAAGACCCACAAAAAATACCACAACCAACAGAAACCTAACCCAGAAAAAACAAAACAACCCAACTAACCACTCTATAAAACCCACCGGCTACTCTAAATACAGAGATTACATCATTTCTAAAGATTCATTTTAACTCAAACTTTTATTTTCTTGTTTTTTTTGTTCTTTTTTTTTGTTTTTTATCCGTTAGGATTTTTCTTTTTGAGGATTAGATAATAGGTGTTATGAAGGTTAGTATTGTTGGTTCTGGTTATGTTGGTACTACGACTGCTTTGTGTCTTGCTGAGCTTGGGCATGAGACTGTTAATGTTGATATTGATCCGGATGTTGTAGATGGTTTGAATAGTGGTGTGCTTCACATTCATGAGCCGGGTCTTCAGAAGTTACTTGATGAACATCTGGGTTCTCGTTTTTATGCGACTACTGATTATGGTGTTGTTGGAGATACTGATATTACTTTTATTTGTTTGCCTACACCTAGTTGTGAGGATGGGGGTCTTGATTTGTCGGTTGTTTTGGATGGTGCTCGGGAGCTTGGTAAGGCGTTGATGTCGGAGGAAAGCCATATGGTTGTTGTTAAGAGTACTGTTCTGCCTGGTAGTACTAAGGAGGTTGGTAGGGTTGTTTTGGAGAAAAGTGGGTTGAGGAAGGATAGTTTGTTGTTGGCATGTAACCCTGAGTTTCTGCGTGAAGGAACGGCGGTATATGATTTTATGGAGCCGGATAGGATTGTTTTAGGTGGTGATGAAGAGGCAGTTGAGAATTTGAAGCAGCTGTATAGGCCTTTGATTGATGATGGTTTCCAAGTGTTTGAAACCGATGTAAAGACGGCTGAGATGGTTAAGTACGCCAGCAATTCTTTGCTTGCAACCAAAATTAGTTTTGCTAATGAAGTTGGGAATATATGTAAAAAACTTGATATTGATTCGTATGAGGTTATGGATGGGGTTGGGTTGGATAAGCGTGTAGAACGTAGTTTTTTAGATAGTGGTGTTGGTTTTGGTGGAAGTTGTTTACCTACCGGGGAGAGGGTTTTGGTAGAGGTAGATGGTGAGTTAAAGTATATTCCGATAGAGAAGCTCCATAGTTTGTTTATCAAAGATTGTAGTTTGAAGGCTTACAGTCTAGATTTAGATACAGGTAGTCGGGAGTTTAAAGAGATTACCACCGTTACTGAAAGACCTTATAATGATGTTTTGGTTGAGGTGTTTACGGAAAGCGGTCGTTCTTTGAAAGCGACGGAGGACCATCCATTTATTGTTCAGGATGGTGGTTGGAGCGTAAAGCCTGCAATCAATCTGTCGGTTGGTGATGAAATACCTTTGATTGGGGAGTTTCCAGTAAACCCCGTATCGATAGATTTCTTAGAGATAATCGAAAAACATGGTGTTGAAGATGTTTTGATCGATGTAGGTGGGGAAGAAGAGGATTGGGTCCCAGTTGATGAAGCAGTTGGTTTAGATATGTCTGAGAAGGATAGTTGTAATATAAAGGGGTTGGGTGGTGGTGTTTTTGAGTCACCTTGTTCTTTAGGTGAAGACATCTGGATGTTTATAGGTAGTTTTATAAATTTTGGAGACACCGAACAGCTTATCGATAACGGTATGTGTGTTTTTAGAACGATGGATGCTGATAACTTAGATCCAGTGTATGAATTTTTGAATAGATTCGAAGTGCCTTACACGATAACTCCAGGAGATAAAAACCAGTTAAGTATTGAAAACCAGTTGGCCGGGGCTTTATTAAAGGAGTTTTGTATCGGTGTTTATGGTAAAAAAATACCTGAACAGGTGTTTCAAGAAACAACCGATAATAAAAAAGCCTTTTTAAAGGGAATTTTCCCCAACTACAGTGGTGGTCGTGGTGAGGCACAGTTGATTATTGGGCCTGAACTCCAGTTGTTGGGTGAACAACTATCATTGTTGTTGGAGTCACTGGATATCGATACAACGATAAAACGTAGTAGTGGGTCAGAACTAAAACTGGATTTTGAAAAAACATTGGGTTCTAAAGAGGTTAGAAATGATATCAAGATATCTCGTACTGAACGTCTAAGGATTTTTAGAGAAAAAAACAAAAACGGAGAAGAAAATCATGTGGATCGGGTTGTTGAAATAGATAGGTATACAGAGGATGTTGATGTACATTCAGTCGAGGTTGAAGACAACCAATCATTCACAGCTAGTTATGGTATTATAATCCACAACTGCTTCCCGAAAGACGTTCGAGCCTTGAAATCTAAAGCAGTTGAAGTAGACGAAAAACCGGATATACTTGACGCAGTGCTGAAAACTAACCAGAAACAACCTCAGAAAATAGTTGAGATGTTGGAGTCGAAAATCGGTGAGCTAAAAAATAAAAAAATAGCTGTATTAGGCCTAGCATTTAAACCAGGAACCGATGACATACGGGAAAGCAGAGCATTACCTGTTATAAAAACTCTAAAACAAAAAAACACCACAATATACGCTCATGACCCGAAAGCAAGTGAAAACATGATGGATGTATTTCCAGATATAAACTACGAAAAAACACCGGAGAAAGCATTAAACCAAGCGGATGCCTGCCTAATACTGACCGACTGGGAACAATACAAAAAACTAGATATAGATATTCCATGTATAGAGGGACGTAGACTAGATAAATGTGAGGGGCTCTGCTGGTAACGAATTTCCCCAAACCCTATTTATTACTTTTTTATTTTTTTTATGTGTTTTTTAATACTTTTTGATAGAAACGTAATATTTATGTTGTTTTGTACAGATATAGAAATAGTTTAAAATGTATTTAAGGGATCAAATATGGTGAAAAAACGTTATTTAAGTTTTTTTATTGTTTTAATAGTATTAGCTCTATTTATATCGTTTGGAGGTTGTATCGATGGTATGGAAAGCGATAAAGATAAAATAACAATCGAGGATTCAACCGGTACTGAGGTAGAAGTTAACTATCCAGTTGAGGAGATAGTTACATTAACAAGTAACTCTGCAGAAGCTGTCAGAGCTCTTGATTGTGACGACAAAATTGTTGGAATTTCAGAGTTTATGAAGGGCGACCAATTTTGGGAAGATTTAGATGATAGAACTACCGTAGGTAATTTTTTCAACCCTAACTATGAAGAGATAGCCAGTTTAAATCCAGATCTAGTTATTGCATACTCTGATTATGAAGAAGACCTTGAAGACAAACTTGATAAGTTTGACATAACTGTTGTTAGACTGGATTTCTATAAAGTAGATCAAATAGAAGAAGAAATCGAGATTTTAGGTAAGATATTAGATGCAGAAGACAATGCAGAAAAACTGTTAGATTTTTATGAGGAATCAATGGAAGAAATAATCGAACTTACCAATGAAATCGGGGAAGAAGATGTTAAAAATGTATATATAGAGCAATTCGAAGAATACACCACTGCAGCAACAAACGACTCCAACTGGCATCAAATGCTAGAGTTGATTAATTCAAGAAATATCGCCGAGGATTTAGATAAAACCCATCCAGAAGTTAGTCCAGAGTGGGTAGTTGATGAAAATCCTGAAGTTATGATTAAAATAATCAGGTGTTCAGATACACTTGGATACACCGTTAACACAACAGAAAAAGTGGAAAACGAGTATAACACGATAATGGAGAGAACAGGTCTGTCCCTAACAACCGCATTAGAAGAAGATGAAGTACACCTTCTCTCACAAGACGTCGTTTCAGCAATGAGATACCCTATTGGAACTTCATTGATGGCAGAATCTGTATATCCCGAAATATACGATGAATTAGATCCAGACGAACTCCATAAAACCTATCTCACAGAGTTCCATGACCTAGAATACAAAGGAGAATGGAGTTACCAAACCTAACTATTTCTTATCTCTAACCAGGGCTACGAAAAAACCTCTCCTCCATAAGGAGAGGACACACCTCTATAATAAAATAAAAAAACTAAACAACAAGCCACACCCATATTGCCTAAACAAAAAAAACAATACACAATCAGAGAAACAAACCATATATCAACTCGAATACCATCTGATATTCTATACTAAATGCAGAATAGAACTGTTATATCTAGTATATGTGAGGAACCTTTTTTTATTATGTAGGTTTTTTGTGACTGTAGTTTTTATAGGGGTTTTTTATTTCTTGTTTTTTTGTGCTTGTATGTCGGCTTGTTTTAGTGATTCGAATGTTCCTATGTCGTATCTGGTGCCGTTGAATATATATCCGTGTAGGTTGTTTTCTTTTTTTCTCATGAGTTCTATTGCGTCGGTTAGCCATAGTTCTCCTTGTTTTCCGGGTGTGGTTTGTTCGATGTATTCGAATATTTTTGGGTTCATTACCATGAGGCCTGCGATGTTTAGCCAGTGGTCGTTTCTTTTGTATGGCTGGGCTTCTTTCATGGTTGGTTTTTCTATCATTCCGTGTACTTGGCCGTTTTGGTCTATGTCTACGATTCCGAACCGTCTTGGGTCTTCAACTTTGTCTAGTACGAGTGTTCCTTGGCTGTTTTTTTGTTTGTGGTAGTTTATTATGTCTTCCATGGTGTTGTAGGGGGTTATGTAGTTGTCTCCGTACATTATGACGAAGTCGTTTTGTATGAAGTCTTTTGCGAGTGATATTGCGTGGGCGGTTCCTTTTGGTTTTTCTTGTACGCGGTAGTATACGTCGATTCCTAGGCGTTCTCCGGATCCTAGGTAGTCTATTATGGCGCTTTTTTGACGTCCTACTACGATTAATACTTTTTTGATTCCGCCTTTTTTTAGTACTGTTAGTACGTGTTCTATTGTTGGTTTTCTACCGACTCTTATCATTTCTTTTGGTATTGCGTCTGTTATTGGTTTTAGTCTTGTTCCTTTTCCAGCTGCTGGTATTACGGCCCTATCTACCATGTTATCACGTTTGTTTTTTGTTAGAAAGGTATTTATCTATTTTATATTGTTTTTGGGTGTTTTTATTTCTTTGTTTTGTTGGTTGTTTTTGGGTTTGGTTGTTTATCTTTGTTGGTTTTCCCATTTTTTTAGTTCTATTGCTTTTGATAGTGTTTTTCCTTGTTGGATTTGGCTGCGTACTCTGTCTTCGTTTTCTTTTATTAGTTTTGCTTTGTTTATTGCGTAGTTTATTTTTTGTTTTTTTATTGCTATTGCGCCGTTTTGGTCGGCGAGTATGTAGTCTCCGGTTTTTATTGTTGTGGGGCCGATTTGTATTTCTGTTCCTATTTCTCCGTTGCCTTTGGGTTCTCCGGCCGCTGGTGTTGTATGTGTTGCCCATGCGGGGTATTTTAGTTTTTTTATTTCTTTTATGTCTCGTATTCCGCCGTTTATTATAACGCCGTTTATGTTGTTGTTTATTGCAGATTTTGTTGCTAGTTCTCCCCATACTGCTAGGTTTCCTTTTGATGCGTCGATTACTATTATGTCTCCTTTTTGTGCTTTGTCTATTGCTTGTACTGGTTTTGACCAATCTCCGTTCATTGTTTTGACTGTTAGTGCTCTTCCGAATGTTTTTTCTCCACTGACTTGTTGGATTGGTATTATTCCTTTTCGGTTTAGGGCGTCTGCTAGGTTGCAGGTTGTTATTTCTTGGATTTTTTGTTTTGTGGTTTGTTTTTGTTTTGTGGTTTGTTTTGTGGTTTGTTTTGTGTTTTTTATTGCTTTTTTTATTTCTCTGGTTGATTTTTGTATGTTGCTGGATCTGGTTATTGCGCCTCCTACTATTATTATGTCTGCTGTTTTGGCTGCTTGTTTTGCTGTTTGTTTGTTGAGTCCTCCGGCTACTGCTATCTGTGTGTTTGTTATGTTGTTTGTGATTTCTTTTAGTGTGTCTAGTGGGTTTGCTCCAGCCATTTGTTGGTCTATTCCTGTGTGGACTAGTATTATGTCGGTTCCTAGGTTTTTTAGTTGTTTTGCTCTTTGTACTGGGTTTTTTGTGTTTATTAGGTCTGTCATTATTTGGGTTCCGTATTCGTTTGATTTTTGTACTGCGTCTTTTATTGTTTGGTCTGCTGCTGTACCGAGTATTGATATTATGTCTGCTCCTTTTTTTGATGCGATCTCTACTTCTAGGCTGCCTGTGTCCATTGTTTTCATGTCTGCGATGATTTTTTTGTCTGGGTGTTTTTGTTTTAGTTGTTGTACTGCTTTTAGTCCAGAGGATTTTATTAATGGTGTTCCTGCTTCTATCCAGTCTACTCCTCCTTTTACTGTTTGTTCGGCTATTTCTAGTGCTGTGTTTAGTTCGGTTATGTCTAGAGCTACCTGTAGTTTTGTTTCCATTTTATTTTTCCTCAGCTACTTTCATGATGTCGTGTTTTGTTATTACTCCGACCAGTTTTCCTTTTTCTGTGACTAGGATTGCGGGGGTGTACTCTAGCATTCCTAGCACTACTTCGAGGTCGGTTACCGGTGTTACTGTGGGGAAGCAACTGCCCATTACGTCTTCGACTTTTTTGTCCCGTATTCTCTCCGGTGTTGTGGAGTCTAGTTCGTTTATTATTGTTGATTCGCATACGCTGCCGATTGGGACTCCATGTTTGTCTATGACGGGTATTTGGCTGAAATCTGAGTCTCTCATTACTTCGATTGCGTCTTTTAGTTCTTGATAGCATTTTACAGTTATCACTGGGCTGTGCATCACGTCTCCTGCGTTTATTCGTTCTTTTTCCGCTTCCTGTAGTGTTTCGTAGATTTTTTTGAATGTTGAGAATCTTGGGTCTATATCGAGTGATTCTATTCTGGCTATCAATGGTTGGGAGACACCTGCTCGATCTGCAAGCTCGCTCTGTGTCATCCCAACTTTTTTTCTGAGTCTCTTTATGTCTCCCAAGCTTGGTAAGTTCATCTTAAAGAAATAGATTTCCCGGGATTATAATCAAGTTTTTTATAGTTTGTGTTTAAATGAATGTTTAATGAAAAAAGAACTAAAGAAAACCTTGTTCAAAGAGGTCCCGGTTAAAATTTTACTAACAGTTTATCGTGAAGGTGAGACATATCCAACCGAAGTTTCATACAGCCTTGAAGGCAGTTACTCCCATATCATCAAAACTGTATCCAAGTTGGAAGAGGTCGGTTTGTTGGAATCAAAAATCTCTGGCCGAAGAAAAGTAATTAAATTTACAGATCGAGGAGAAAAGGTCGCAGAACTAATAGCAGGAATGCTTGAAATCAATGAAAACGGATATTCAACCAATGAAGAAAAAAAAGTAAAGGAAATTTTAAACAAAATAGAAGAGATCTACGAAACACAACTAAAAGGAAAAGACGGTATCTCCCAAAAAAAAGCCCGCAACATCGGAAAAAGACTCGGACCCTATAAAAGAGAACTAGGCAAACTAGAAGGTTCAACCAATACCCAGCTCGTAGAGCAGGCAAGAAAAAGAATAGACGAAATCATGGAGTTAAAAAACCAACTACGTGAATAACAACCAAACAACAACTAAAACCAAACCAGACAATCATACACACATAACAGTCAAACCGATTCAACCTACTTTGATCTGGTTTTGTTTGTATTTTGTTTGGTTTATAGGTCTCCGTTGTTTTTTATATTTTTTTTGAAGAATGTTTTTCCGAACATTTTTTCGAATCGTTGTTGGTTGAGTTTTAGTTTGAGTTTTGGTCGGCCGACGCCTTCTTTTATTTTGTTTTCTTTTATTAGCTCTAGATCTATGAGGAAGTTTTTTCTTCTGGAGAAGGTTGCTGGTGAGGCTACTCCGTTTTCTTCACCCCAGTTGATGATGTCTTGGAACAGTTCTTCGTTTTTGGCTGCTGAGAGTATGATGATTGAGATTACGTCGATTAGTTTTTCATTGCAAATCCGGTATTTTTCTCCTTCGAATTTCCGGTTTAGAAGCTGGAAATCTATTACGGTTTGTTTTTTCAAGTATTTGGACATACTCTCAACTGTTTCAGCACACTTCATCTAGATCTATTGTTCTATTTAGTAATTTGTTTATAAAGTTTTTTTCATGGTTTGCAAGGTTTTAGCGATTGATAGATAGATTGCACAAAAAGTTTAGGAAGGTAGGTTAGGTTAAGTTAGGTTAGGTTAGGGTTGTTGGTTGGTGAGTTTGTTTGTTATATGGATAGCCAGATTATTGATGTGAATGTGAATACTCCGGCCATTAGGAATGTTGTGTTTGCTAGTCTGTTTTGGGCTTTGAACATTTTTGCTGTTATTTTTTTGTTTGTGAATGGCCATAGGGGTTTTACTCCCATTGGTGTTAGCATGTCTCCGAATATGTGTGATGTTATTGCTGTGGTGCCTGTTAGGAATCCTAGTAGCCAGGTGGTTATTCTTTGTTCGATGGGTAGTGTTTGGAATAGTGAGATTGTTCCGAGGAATAGGAATGCTGTTAGTATTCCGATTATGAGTGCGAAGAGGATTGTGTGGGTGAAGCCTCGGTGGGTTAGGAATGTTGTTTTTAGGTCTATGTCGGGGAGGTTTGATAGTGTGATGGCTGTGAGGGTTGCTGGTAGTAGTATGTACCATGCTGTTCCTATGTATAGGTATGCATATGCTATTGGGGCGTAGAATAGTAGGCTGAGTCCTATGTGTCCTTCTTGGTACAAACCATCCCCTCCAAGTTAATGTTTGTTTTGATGTAAAATAAGGCTGTCTAAAAAGTTTTTATTGGGTAATTGGTTTTTGGGTTTGGTTTTTTGGTGAAAAAAAGGTTTTTTTGTTTTTTTTATTTGTTTGGTGGTTTTTTTTGTTTATTTTTGAGTATTGGTATTTCTGTGGCTTTTGATATGTATATTGATGCTAGGAATGATATTAGTAGTGGGAACCAGTAGGTTACAAGCCTTGTTACGAGTGCTACTGCGAGGCCTTCGGTGAATGTATAGCCTGTTATGTTGAAGAAGATGGCCATTGTTCCTTCAAACGTTCCTATGCCGCCTGGTGTGAGTGGTAGTAGGCTTGTTAGGTAGCTGATGTATGTGATGACGGTTATAGCTACTATTCCAACTTCATAGCCTAACATGTATCCAACTATCCAGACTTTGATTGGGTATAAGATCCATATTGCGGTGGATATTGTGAATAGGTAGGTGAAGTCTTTTTTTGTTAGTATTTTGCTTGATTCGAGTGATGCTTTTCTTAGGAAGTCGAGGCTGGAGAGTGCTTTGCCTATTAATCCTTCTCCTGTTTCTCTTAATGGTTCTCCCCAATATCTGGACCATATTGTTAGGGCGGCTAAAGTTAATACGATTATTGTTAGGAATCCGAGTCCTAGGAATGTGGTTCTGGGTAATCCATATGCTATGTATCCTATTATTGTGAAGAATAGTGTTATGAATAGGAATGGTATTAGGGAGATGTATTTTTGGGCTAGCATTACTGCTGTTGAGTCTGTGTACTCCATCTCTGTGTTGTGTCGTAGTAGATATATTTTGGCGGCTTCACCTCCTAGTTTTGAGGAGGGTGTTACCATTTCTACGAAGGATCCTGCTTGTAGGATTAGGTATGTTTTCCAGAGGTCGATGTAGTTTGAGGTTTTATTGATTATATATTTCCATTGGTATGCTATCATGATTGTTGTGGTGAGTTGTAGGATTAGTAGTAGGGTTAGGTGTTGTGGTGTTGTTTGGGTTAGGGCTGTTAAAAGTTCTTGCCATCCAGCCCAAACAGTTAGGCCCATTAGTATTGATACGCCTAATATCCATAAGGCGATTTTTTTATTGAAGCTGGGTTTCAAGTGTTTAGCTCCTGTTGTTTAGGGGGTTATTTTTTTGTGTATAGGCAGGATCGGTTGAAGGTGATTAGGTTGTGTTTGACGCATTCTTTTGGTTTTTCTGAATTATGGATTTGGTCGTATTGGTTTTTGAATCTCTTTCTGGGTTCTCTGACAAGGAATTGTGCTTTTGGGTTAGCTGTCTGGATAAATCTGTTGTATATCTTTTTTTTGGGTGATAGGTGGAGTGCGGTGTAGACGTTTTGGTAGTTTTTGTAGTCGATTTCGCTTGCTTTTTTTTCTATTGTTTTTATTTTATTTTCTATATCGAGTTTTTGTAATGTTTCTCTGGCTAGTTTTGTCATCTCTGGGTTTTGGTCTACTGCGTGTACCTGTAGGCCTGTTTTTTTTGCTAGGTAGTATGCTGTGAAGGGCATGCTTCCGCATCCGATGTTTAGTAATGGTTGTTTGAGTTCTCCATGTTTTTTTGTTAGTTGTATCTCTCTTTCAACGACGTTTTGGTATGGTTTTGCGTAGATCTTGAAGAATAGGGGGGATCTACTGAATGTTTTTTCGAGTTTTTTTGATATTTTTTTTAGCACAGATAACCGTCCTTTTAATACAAACTTGAAGTTTAAATTATTTTTTAATTAATACAAAGGTACTTGTTAATTTTTTTAAGGGTGGGTTAGAGATATCACAGGGTTGGTGTTTGTTTTTTCTATCAACAGTTAGATAAGGAGTCCAATTCTTGCAACGACACCGCCAACTGTAAAAGCCACAACCGTAGTTGCTAAAAGAACACCAACAGTCATACGGAGTGAAAACTCTTTTGCTAGTATTGCTAAAACAGCGATGCAGGGGATGTAAAACAAACCGACCAACGAAGCGACAAATAACTGTAGCACGGTTAGCTCCATCTCAATCAATGGGAGCACAGTTAATTCACGCCGCACCACACCGAGTATCAAGGGAACTGCGGCCTCACTCGGCAACAACAACCACTCAGTCACTAAAGGCTCTATAACCCGGCCTAAAACCTTCAAGACCCCGGTTTCATATAGAACAGAGGCAGCGCCAACCGCACCAACCAAAGGAACCGCTCCATCCAAGATAAACCCCTTCATTCTCATAACCCATTTCTTCCACAACATCCCGAGGTCTGGAGAGAGAAGAACCGGTAGTTCAACAACATCCAAAGAACCTCCCGTACCTAACAACCGACCCATAACCAATGCAACAACAACCAAACCACCAAAATGAACCGCAAACAACCCAACTACAGCCAACAAAGAAACCTCAGCCAACAAAGCGATAAACGCACCGGTCTGAGCAATGCAAGGAACCGCCATACAGATCATCGTTGCCAAAACAACCCGCCTCTGCCGAGACCCAGCAGTACGAGTAGCAGT
>NZ_MRZU01000004.1:335000-365000 GCF_002153915.1 Methanonatronarchaeum thermophilum | reverse complement strand
GAAATAACAAAAATACTCCACGAAAAAGGCTACAACAACTACAAATGGATCAACCCAAAAGAAATCGAAGTCCGCGAATGGGTCCGAATAAAATGCCGAAACTGTCCAAACTACGGAACAGCAGCACACTGCCCACCACACACCCCAACAACAAAAACAACAAAAAAATTCCTTAACGAATACAACAAAGCAATACTACTCCACATACCAAAAAAACTAGAAAACCCCAAAAACCACTCAAAATGGACAAACAAAATCAACCAACAACTAATAGAAATAGAAAACACACTATTCCTAAAAAACTACTACAAAGCATACACACTATTCATAGGACCATGCAAACAATGCAAACAATGCACAGCAAACCCAAAAACCTGCAGACACCCCAAAAAAGCCAGACCAACACCAGAAGCAATGGGAATAGACGTCTACCAAACAATACAAAAAACAAACTACCCAATAAAAACACTAACAAACTACAACCAAACAATAAACCAATACACATTCATACTAATAGAATAAAAAACAAACCAACAAAACCAGGAAATAAAAAACAAACTCAATAAACCACACCCACCAATCTATGAAAACAAAAACAACAACTACAAAAACATCCAACACAAACACAAAAAAAATAAAAGAAAAAAAAGAGAGTGAAAATCAGAGCAGTTTTTCTGCAAGTCCTGCGGCACCAGGTATCTCTGTTTTATTACCCTTATACGCTGTAAACATCAAATACAGCCATAATAAAATCGCTAATAGCCATACCACAATGCCTAACAACCACAATATAAAGGTTATAATGCCTAGGCCAATAAGCCCTAACACCGTCGACACAACACTAAGCAAGATAAATAAAACTAAGATAGCTCCGAAAACTACAGTAGATTGAGCTGCATGAAACCTGACAAACCTATTGTCCTTCTCCATCACCAACAAAATTATCCCCGTAAGAAAACCAAATAAGTAGGCCAAAGCTCCTGCAATGTTTTCATCCAAACCAATACTAGTTTCTTCCATATTCAATCAACTCCTATACTCATCACAAAATTCCAAAGTTATTCAAACACCACCATTTTCAATATCAATTTCACTATATCCCTCATACATCACCTGACATAACAGTTATCCCCAGTTCAAAGGCGTCACCAACTGCATAAACACAATATACCGTTTTCTAAACCAGAGGTTATAACATCTCAGCCATAACCTAATAATTCATCATCATACCAATCAACTATTTTATCAACCTCCTAATCTGTAAAAACCAATAAACAGGTCAAAACAGATAAAAACTACTTTTACTACTTTATAATGTAAATCATAGCGTTATAAAGTTAATGAAAAAATAAATCACCCAAACAACAAAAAAACATAAAAACAGGGAAAAACATAACCAAAAGCAAAATCAACAAAATTAACACATATCTTATTCATTCTAATAATATATCTCAATTTTCTCGTAAATCTGGTTTTTAGATATCAGGATCAATTTAAGGATATCCTGGTTAAAAGATAACTCAGTGAGCTTTTATCACAAACCCCTATCTGTTAATTTTTTTCTAAAGCTTTGTTTTATACTATTACTCTTAGTTCATCGAGTATTCAATACTTAAATGAAAGAAGAGGGTTTTGATTGTATAAAGGTTTAAATTAAATGATTATAGGGTTTTTATCCATCTATAACGTTTTTAAAACCTTTTTTTAACGAAATGAAAAACCTATTATTATATTCGTTCCACCCTCTCACTTTCCTAAGTATTATAGCTTGTTTTTTAGATAACTGGTTTACCATGTGATAAGATCCATATATGGTGGTTTGTATAGTGTTTTTTATTTTTTTTATATAGAGGGGTTTTTTTGGAAAAATTTTTTGTTTTTCAGTTGTTGGTTGTTTTTGTATATTTGTGGTTTTTTGTGTTATTAGTTTTATTTTGTTTGTTTGGTTGTTTTTTTCGTGTTGATTGTTTTTTTATGTTATAGATATATCTAGATGTATCTAGATGGTGGTGTTGTATCTATAGATGCATCTATTTTTATCTAGGTAGATGGTGGGGTGTTTTGGGTGTATCTAGTTAGGTATCTATGTTGGTTTTTTAGGTGGTGTTTTTTATTGTATTTGTGTTTCCCACCATTCGGCCATGTCTGTGAGGTCGTTGGAGAACTGTTTTGAGGGGTGGTATTCGCCTTTACGGAGTTCTATGAGGCCTGCTGCTATTAGTTGGTTTCTCATGTTGTAGAAGCTGGATCTTGATATTTGCCATTTTTCTATGTAGTCTTTCCATTCTTGGGTTTTTATTGGGTTTCCTTCTTGTTTTCGGTCTATTACGTCGTTTAGGAATTGTTTTGCTCGTTTGGTGTTTTTTCTGCTTCTGAATATGCGTTTGCAGAGTTCTAGCATTGGGTCTCTTGATAGTGTTATGTGGTCTTTTTTTCTTTTTTTGATTAGTATGGTTGTTGTGCCTTTTTTGGCTTCTTTGGCTTTTCTGGGCATATATAAAGTTACATGTTTGTTGGAATAAATATGTTTTTGTTGTAGGGGTTTGGGGTTTTGATTGTTTTTTTGTGTTGAAGGGGACCCACATACAACAGAAACCCCATATTCTGAACAAAGTTGGAACAAACTTGTTAGGAAAAACCAGGAAAACCAGGCCAAAACAACAACTATTCCAACAAACCCCATAACAACCATTTTTTCCAAACAAAACAACCAAAAAAACCGAACAAAAACCACAAGAACACCCCCTCTATATATAAAAAATAAAAACCCTGGAGATAGCGATTTTATACACACGACCCTAAGGGTAAAAGGGGTACAAACACCCAAACTCGCCACCCAAAAAACACTACAAAACAACAACCCTAAACACAAAAAAAAATACAACAACACAAAAACACATATAACAAAAAACATACAAAAAAACACAACAAAAGCACAAAAAAACAACCAAACAAAAACATATAATAAAAAACATACAAAAAACCATATATAAAAAAACAAATTCAAAAACAACCAAAAAAATCAAAAACCCAACAACAAAAACACTACTCAAAAAATAAACAGAAAAACAAAAAAAGAAAACTAGAAAAAAATAATATAGTTAGAGAAGTGAGAGAGTTAACCGAATCAACACTCAGTCACCTCTGCCCCAAGGACCTCAGACATCTGTTGAAGAGAAAACTCATGCGCCTCTTGATCCGGTGAGGCAACAAGATCCGAACAAACAGTAACAGAATATCCTCTCTGAACCGCATCAGCTACCGTATACAACACACAGATATTAGTGAGAATACCGGTCACAACAAGATCATTTACATGGTTTTCTCTTAGAGTGAGGTCGAGGTCTGTTCCAAAAAAGGCTGAAAACCTTCTTTTAGGCACTACAATGTCTTCTTCACGTTTATCAAGTTCATCGAGAACTTCAGAACCCTCAGTATTTTTAACGCAATGTTCTGGAAAGACATCGAACTCCGGATCCTCCTCCCGATGCCTATCACATACAAATATAATCATGTCTCCTTGAGAACGAGCCTCGTCCAATAGGTTGTTTATATCACTAACAAGGTCCCTGGCTTGTTCAACTTCAAGTGGAGCTCCCTCTAAAATGAAATCTTTAAGCATATCGATAACTAAAACTGCCCTCATAATACAAAATAATACATAAAGAATCATAAAATACTTACCTCCAACTCAAAAAAGTGAGATACCTAACTAAAAATAAAAGTAAAAATAAAGGCTAAAAAAAGAAAATAGGTGAAGGGTGAATATTCTTAAAGATGTGGTTGGCTGAATGTATGGTGTGGTGTTTATCTGGAGAATTTGGGGTTTGTGTGAGGGTTTTGTAGTTTAATAGGGTTGGTTTGGTTTTAGGTAGTTTTTGTGGTTTTTTGTAGTTGTATTTCGAATTTGGCTCCTCCGAGTTTTGAATCTTTTACTTGTATGTTTCCTCCGTATGTTTCTATGAGTGTTTTTACTAGGAATAGGCCTAGGCCTGTTCCTTTTTTTGGGTTGGTTGTGTATCCTTTTTGTAGTACGTTGTTTTTTTGGTCGTTTGGTATGCCTTTGCCGTTGTCTTCGATGATGCAGGTTGTTGTGTTTTT
Source organism: Methanonatronarchaeum thermophilum (assembly GCF_002153915.1). Classification (NCBI taxonomy): domain Archaea; kingdom Methanobacteriati; phylum Methanobacteriota; class Methanonatronarchaeia; order Methanonatronarchaeales; family Methanonatronarchaeaceae; genus Methanonatronarchaeum; species Methanonatronarchaeum thermophilum. The sequence goes on along the minus strand of NZ_MRZU01000004.1, from coordinate 360,899 downwards.
TGTTGTTTTGAGGTGTATTTGGATTTTGTTTGCTTTGGAGTGTTTTACGGCGTTTTCTAGGATGTTGTAGAGTGCTCGGTCGAGTATGGGGCTGGCTTTTACTAGTTGTGTTTTTTGTGTTGGTTGGTGTTTTATTTTGATTTTTTTCGTTTCGGCGACTGGTTGTATTAGGTTTATTGATTTTTGTATTGCGGTGTTTAGGTTTATGGGTTTTATTTCTTCTTTTTGTGCTTTTCGTAGTGTTCTGACTTTTTCTATGATTTCGGTTGCTTCTTCTGCTGCTTTTTTGGTTTTTTCGATGTATTCTTCGGCTTCTTTGGGTATGTTGAGGTTGTTGAGTAGTTGGCTGTATCCGTGGATTATTTGGATTTTGTTTTGGACGTCGTGTCTTAGTAGTGAGTGGATGAATTCTTCTCTTTTTTTGGCTTTTTTTAGGTCTGTTATGTCGGTTAGTACTCCTTGGACTCCTATGATTTCTCCGTTTTTGGTTGCGGGTCGTGCTTGTGTTCTTACCCATCGGATTTCTCCGTTTTTGGTTATGAATCGGTAGTCTGTGGGTTCTGCTTCTCCGGATAGTGCTTTTTGGAAGTGTTTTATTCGTCCTTTTACGTCTTGTGGGTGGACTAGGTCTATATAGTTTTTTTGTTTTAGTTCTTGGATGGTGTATCCGGTGATTTCTTCGGCGTTGGGTGAGACGTATTTTATTTGGGCTTTTGTGTCTAGAATGTAGATTACTTCATTTAGGTTTTCTATCATTGATTGGTATCTTGGTTTGCCTTTTTTGATTTCGCTGATATCGGTTACTTCGGATAGTATTGCTGGTTTTCCGTTGTATTTTATGTTGGTGAGGTTTAGTTGTATCCATATGTATTTTTTGTCTTTGTTTAGGAACCGGAGTTCGTATTTGTCTTGGAGTTGATCGAACTGGTTTTTCAATGCTTTTTGTTTGGCTTTTTTTATTTTCTCTCTGTGTTCTGGGTGTATAAGTTTGAAATAGTTAGATTTTTTTAGTTCTTCTCGGGTATAGCCTGTGATTTTTAGTAATGCATTGTTTACAAATTTCAGTTCGTTGTTTTGGAATATGCATATTCCATTGTTGGAGGCTTTTTTTATTATCTCGTATTTTTCTTTTATTTCTTGTATTAAGGTTGTATTGAAAGCGGTTTTAACCACTCCATTGATATCTCCTTCATTGTTTTTGATTGGTGTTGCTTGCACTATCCAGGAACTATCTTCATCAACCATCGATAGTTCTCGTTTTTCTACTTCTTCTGTTTTTAGTGCTTTACTTACCGGACATTCTTTGCATGGTTTAGCGTTATCCATCCAGGTTTTATGGCATTCCTTGTTTTTAATGTCGGATAGTTTTAAGCCAAATTCTTTGTGGTATTCTTCATTCGCCCAAACGAGCTGTTGGTCTGTGTTATAGTATGAAATAAGTTTTTTTAACTTAAAGTCTTTAGAAATTTCTTGTTTGGGCGTATTCGGCTCCATATATAGAAAAAAGAGAATATTAATATATTAAAATTGGTTATGATTATCAAAAATAATAATAGTGATTAATTTAAAATAAATAAAAAAAATAAAGGGTTAGGGATGTCCCCAACCCGTCTAATCTCTGCATCAAATGTAGAAAGTTTTGTTTGTATATGGAGAAGATTTCTGTCCAGCTTTAAGTTGTGTTGTTGTATTTTTTTTGTGTTTAGGGTTGTTTTTATTTGATTTCTGTATTTAAAAGGCGTTCAGTTTGGTTTGTGTTTGTCGTGGTTTTTGGTTTTTATTATGTTATTGTTTTTTTGAATGTTTTGGTGATTTGTCGGAGGTTTTTTAGTAGGTTTTTTCCTTCTCCAGTTATGTAGTATTCATTGTTTTTTTCTTGGATGAACTGGTTTTCTGTTAGGTAGCCGAAGTGGTTGTTAAATGGTTTCCAGCTCATGTTTACGTTGTGCATTATGGTTGTTTTTTTGATTGGCTGGTTTTGGTTTAGTGATTCGAGTATACAGAGGTATATTTCCCATTCGCTTCTTTTTCTCATTTTTCTATAAAATTTTTTTTCGAGAACAATACTTGGTGTTTCAGAAATTGGGGTTTGTGTTTGGGTTGATGTATTTGTTGGATGTTGTATTTAGATACCACCTCCACTATATATCTTAAATACTAACTTTAGATACTACACTATATTATGTGTGGATAACATATTAAGCATGTAAGTATCAATGTAACATTACTTAACGATATCAATAAAAAATAGTTTGAAATTGATGTTCATCGTGTGTTCTCTGAGTTGAGGATTTTTTCTCTACATTTTCCATTAGGCCTACAGGCTTGAGGTCTATCTATCAAGTCTTTTCTGGATTTCTCTATGTTAACTTCTGCTTCTATAACCTCTTTAGGTATGTATTCAAGGGTTGGAACTTCCTCTATAGGTGAGTTATGATTTTTCAGGTAGCCCACCAATTGTTCATGACGAGTTTTCAATGATTTTAATTCAATGTAGCCATCTCTAGCAAGAGCTTTTATGTTATTGCGATGTCTTTCAAAACCTTTGTATCCGGGTTTTGTTCTCTCTATAGATCCCATTAATGCATGTAGTTCTCGATGTTCACCTAAGATATGCTGTATACACATATGCTCCGGGTTTATCATCCACATTCTCAATGATATACACTCCTTTTAGAGGGGGAAAATATTTTCTATAATGTAGCCTGTTGATCCTGTTTTTTTAGGGTTTGGGTGTAGTACTGATATGTTTATTTTTTGTTTTTATCTTTGTTTTCTTTGAGCATTTCTTTTTTTAGTTTTTTACGGGCTTTTTCGTCGTTTACAGCTATTTCCATTTCGTATTGGTTCCGTTTTTCCTTTATGTTGGATTCAACCTTTTTGTTTTTGAAGAATAGTGGGTTGAATCTTGCGATGATATGTTTGTAGATATTTTTTTCTATTGGCCTGATTGTTTGGAATATGTCTTTTGTTCCATTTTTCACATCACCGTTCTTGATCTCTTCAACCCCCTCTCTAGCTTTTTCTTGGATTTCTCCATTTTCCTCAACCTTAGTATGTTTGGTTAAACTGTTCTGAATAGTTCTCTCTTTAACATCCTCAATATCTTCGTTTTCATGTGGCTTCCACCTCTCAAATTGCCTTACTCTCTCCTCCCCTAGATGTTCTTTCAATACTATACAGGCTTTTTCAGACTCAACCGTTACCTCATGCCATTCACCAGAAATCTTGATACCAAGAAAGGTTTCCTTTTCATCCATAAAATAAAATAACCTCACAAACTAGAAATATAACTCACATCATTATCGTTAGATTCAGATAAAAACCAGATGGTTTCTCATGCCCTCCATAAACTCTTTACCTACATTAAACTTTAATATCTAATAATTAGTCGATTTCTATTGTGTTTTTTTATAAAAATTTACATAATATATCCATTAAAAGAAAAAAAGACTGGAAAACCTTTAGCTATATATCTTACCGTTTTTAAAGAAATTACTCCAATTGAGGTTTAAGAAAAAACCGGTGTTTCATAGGTCTGAAGTAAATAAAGACCCAAATTTGAGGCGAAGTTGACTGGAAAAGCTAGAAGTTTACCGGGTTTTAAATTGTTAGAATACCTCTCGAAGCTTGTATAGACTCGAAAAATTAGGCTATAAAGTAAATTTAAGGAGCAAAACGACCCATACATAAACGAATACCCATACGAGAACCCAAGTGGAATCAAAGTAAGTGGTATCAAAGTAATGACATATTTTTATATCCATGAACGAACTCCAGTGTTATAGAAGCGATTAAACTATAAAATGAAATATATCATGTTATGTCCTGTTACCTTGGTAAGTTCAATCCCAATTTAATTTGAAGCCCTAGTTGGTGAGTTGATAGGGAGAGAATTAACTATTAAGAAAATTATCAAAACGAGATCAAATAAAAAAACGGTGAATAAAGCAATAACCAACGTAATTGACTTTATAGAGCCATATTACGGATAGTAGTAAAAGCCAAACTAGAAAACATACAGGCAATAACATAAACTAAAAAACAAAAATAAAAAAAGGTTTAGGGAGAAATGGTTAGACGAATATCTTCCATTCCCCTTCATCTTCGACAAGAACATGGGTGAATACAGCCTCTTCACCATCAAGCGTTAATGTCACCTCTACAACCGCGAACTCATCGTCTTCCTCAGCGAGACCCGCTTCTTCTAAAGCCATCTCAATGTACTCTTCGATTTCTTTAGGATCTTCAAACATACTCAATACCACTTGTTCTTCAGCAATCTCCTCAACCGATTTCTCTTCAACCTCTACATCTTCTATATCCCACAGGCCAATGAAATCTACAAACAATATCTGTAATGGAGAGTTTTCATGTAAGGCTTCTTCGATCGCTTCCTCATCCTCCATCTCAATTGCGTTGTAGAAATCCTCAACCGTTTGTTCAGGACTGTCCAAACAACCCATTGTCGAAGCAACAGAGCCAATCAAAAAAACAATCAACACAAAAACAAACAACCGCTTTCTATCCATAAAACCACTCAATACAATAATAGCAGCTAAATATACTTTTAGTTGGTGTATTAAATTCAATTAATTAGGTTTATATCTAATCATTAAGTTAACCTAATAGTAGATATCCATGTCCGAATTAAATGAAAGAGAACTTGAATTAGTTGCAATAGGTGCCTCAATAGGGAGTAACTGTGCCCCATGCATCGAACACCACACCAAAAAAGCATTAGAAGCTGGTTTAACCAAACAAGAAATCAAATCAGCAATCCAGTTATCTAAAAAAATAAAAGAAGTAAGTGGAAAACACGTAACAGAAACTGCAGAAAAACAACTCTAAAAACCTAACAACTAACATGGTATGATTAATTATGGAGATCACAGTTGGCTTAATCCAAATGGATATAAAAACAGGTAAGAAACTGAAAAACATAGAAACAGTGAAAAAACTAGTTGGTGATTTAGGAGACATAGATATAGTCTGCCTACCTGAATACTTCACAACAGGCAGCGTTCCAAAACAATTCAAAAATCTAGCAGAACCAATACCAGGAGAAACATCTAAAAAACTCACTAAACTCGCAAAAAAACACAACACACACATATGCGGTTCCTACATCGAAAAACACCAAGAAAAACTCTACAACACATCCATCTACATACAACCAAACGGAACCCTAACCAAATACCGAAAAACCCATCTATTCATCGATGAAAAAAAAGTAATCACACCAGGCAACAAAGAACCACCAGTAATCAAAACCAAATACGGTAAAATCGGATTAATAATATGTTATGACGCAATCTTCCCAGAAATAACCCGAAAACTACAGAAAAAAAACGCAGACCTAATCCTAATCCCAAGCAACTGGCCAAACCCATTCAAACCAGCATGGGAAACAGCAACAAGCGCACGAGCACTAGACAACCAACTCTGGACAATAGCAGTAAACAGAACCGGTAGTTGCGGCCAATTCACATACTTCGGAAACAGCAAAACCACCAACCCATACGGCAAAACAACACTACAACTAAAAAACAAACAAACAACCGCAAAAACAAAAATAGACACAAACAAAACAAAAGAATTCAAATCAATAATAGACTTCCAAAAAGACCTCAACATAAAATAAAAATTGGAAAACTTAAACCCAAACCTCTAAATAAAAGCCAATTAAAAACAGATAACCAACAATAATACCGACAAAAAATCAATAACCCTCCACAAAAACGTTATCCAATGTCTAACTAACTATTTCAAAGTTAAAAAAGTAATTGATGACTTTAAATATTGGTAAATATTAAATAACATAATCTATCATAACATACATTTGATTAATATGAAGAAATTTTTAGTTCTTTTATTGGTTCTGGCTTTAACATTAGGTGTTGCAACAGCCGGATGCCTAAATGGATACGATGAACTTGATTATGAAGATTTTGAATTTACAGATGAAAATTATGAGGAAACGGTGGACCCTGAATTTGGTCCTGAAGAAACAATATATATGAGCTTTGTTGCATATGGTTTTGAAGCCGATGAAGACCAATACATAGAGTATTCAATGTATATGACCATCGAAAACCCTGATGGAGAAATTTATGACGGAATCGATGAATACAGGTTCTGGGACGAACAACGAGACCACATCGGGGGAGATTGGGGTGAAGTAGAATTACAAGCAACAGCAGGCCCTGAATACGAAGACATGCCATTCGAAACATGGGATGAAGGGGAAAACACAATTACATTCAAAATAATCGACCACATCGGAGATAAAGACCTAGAGTTCACTAAAACATTCACCGTAACTAATACATAAAGCAATAGAAACTGAATAAATAGGGGTTTATAACAACCCCTCAAGCATTTTTATTTATATTACTCAGTTGTTTTCTTTCTCACAAATGTTAACGCTGAGAGATATCAAGGATCTGATTCTGTCTTTAAAAGTTAAGGTGGTTGTAATGTCACTTATTTCTTAGTTAGACTATTTATATAGCCTTAAGAATTTAATCCTGGATTAGAATTATATATCTTGAAAAACTTTAATTCAGGTAGATTAGTTATCTATTAATGGAGCTATATTATGAGGTCTTCTGCAAAGATTATTGTTGGTTTATTGGTTGTGGTTTCTCTCGGTTTAGCAGGGTTTTCAGGAATTATGTATTTAGATGCGGAGCAGTATAAGGATGATTATCAATCTCTATCTGAGGATTATGAAGGTTTGTTAGATGAGGTTGAGAGCTTAGATTCCAACTACTATTACTTGACTTATTCGGAGGAGGATGGTTTTGTTAGGGATCTAGATGTTTCAGTGGCTAGTGGTGATGGAGCTATCCACTACAATGTTGAGAACACGGTTTTTGAGTTGGATACCCAAGGGTCTTCTCAGGAAGCACGTGAAATAGCTGATCTACATACCAATTTGGATTTAAAAGCGGATTATGATGTCTATCTCGAGTTTGATCCTAAAGATGAAGTTATCAATCTAGGTGGACCTAGTGCTGGAGCAGCTCAAACTCTCGCCATGATTTCAGCAGCCAATGAACAACCGATAAACAATGATGTGGTGATTACTGGAACTATAGAGATGGATGGTAGTATCGGTGTGGTTAGTGGTATTGAAGAAAAAGCTGAAGCTGCAGAAGAACTGGGTTTCGAAACAGTGTTGGTGCCTGAAGGTCAGTCTGTTCATGTGCCTGGTATCGAGGTTGTTGAAGTCGGCCACATAGAGGAAGCTATGGAGTTTGTTGGATTAGAAACTGAAGACGTTGTTTATCCAGAACTTGAGTTAGAGGTTGGCGACTTCTCTTTTGTAACCGAAGTTTGGGATTATCAAGATTATGAAAGCCATCCAGGGGTTTATGACCCTGATGAAATGGTTGAACTGTACTTTGAAATAGAAGGATTCGGATTGGATAGAGACGGGTTTGCAGAATACGAGCAGTACATAACAATTGTCTGGCCAGATGGAGATCCAGATCCATATTACGATGATTATCAGATGTTCGATGATAGTTTAGAGGGTGTGCAGACAATATGGTTCACAAATATACTTGAAGCTCCAGCTGATGGTTGGATGGAGGGGGAACATGAAGTGATTATCGAGGTTGTTGACCCTGTTGAGGATAACAAAGTAACTTTCAGTGAAACGTTCATAGTGGAGTGAACAGAAATATATAAAAGTAGTAATTGATAGGTATTTAGGAGGGGTTTTTTAGGTTCCCTCCTTTTTTATTATTTTATTGTTTTGATAGTTATGTTCGGGTTTGTTGTTTTATTCGATTAGTAGGAGGCCGTATAGGTCGATTGGTTGTTCTGTTGTTGTTAGTATTTCTGGTTTGTATCCTGCGTTTTTAGCTGTTTTTATTACGTCTATTCCGCTTCCTTCCATTGGTGGGCGCATTGTTTCTGGGTTTCTGCAGTGTTTTTTCGATATTGGTTCTTCTAGTTGTTTTTCTTCTATTATGCATTCGTTGCATAGTGAGCAGGGTAGTCCTACGAATGAGAAGGCTTTGTAGAATCCGTGTATGAAGGCTTCTCTTTCTAGTTTTGGCATTGTTTCGTATACGTTTTTGACTCCTGGGTAGAAGTAGTGGTGTAGGTGTTTTGGGTTTGGTTTTCCTTCTCCCATGACTTCGCTGTAGCAGGTTGGTTGTCCTTCTTGTAGGTATTCTGGGTCGATTTCTATGTCTTGGAATCTGAATAGGTATGCGGTGGTGTATTCTTCTAGTACGGATTTTGTTTTTTCTGGTGTTGGTGTGTGTGGTGGGCATGAATAGTGTTTGCCGTATGCTTTGCATCCATATTTGCATTTCCATCGTACCCAGTTAGCTACAACTACTTTGCTTGGGTCTATAGGTTTGAAATCACTATGTATTTCTTTAAAGATATCTTCTAGACTACTAATTTCTAAACTCATTTTCTACATCTCGATAGGTTTTTTATGGGTATTTGTTAACTAGATATAATATACAGTTATATAAACAAATTCAGGTTGGTTTGGTTGGTTTTTATGGGTATTTGTTGGGTGGTTGTTTTGTGTTTTTGGCTTTGTTTTTGGTTGTTTTTGTTTTTTAGGTGGTGTGGGTTGGTTTTTGGTTGTTTTTGGGGGGTACCCAAAGGTATTTAATGTGTAAATTGTAAAGTAGTTATTAGCAATCTTATTGAGGTTTGTATTGGAGGATTGTAATTAAGATTTGGAGGGGATGGATAGTATGGATTCCTTAATTAATCAAGCAAAGGAACACAGTACGGAAGAAGCTAGTTTTAGAGATCAGAATATAGAAGAGTTTGAAGAGTTTGGTAAACCCCAGATTGTCGTTGTTGGTTGTGGGGGTGCTGGAAACAACACTATAAACCGTCTATACAGGATTGGGGTTGAAGGTGCTGAAACGATAGCGATAAACACTGATAAACAACATCTAGATATGATTAAAGCGGATAAAAGGATTTTGGTTGGTAAATCTTTAACAAAAGGTTTGGGAGCCGGTGGATATCCAGAACTAGGTGAGAAAGCTGCAGAAACCGCTCGTGGAACACTTGAAGATGTTCTTGAGGGTGCCGACCTCGTTTTCATCACCGCGGGAATGGGTGGTGGAACAGGAACAGGTGTGTCACCAGTTGTTGCAGAAGTTGCAAAAGACCAAGGAGCAATAGTTGTAGGGATGGTAAGCACACCATTCAACGTAGAGAGAGCACGACTTAAAAAAGCCGAAAGAGGTCTAGAACGACTAAGACAAGAAGCAGATACAGCAATCGTATTGGACAACAACCGGCTACTAGATTACGTACCGGATCTACCGATAAAACAAGCATTTAGTGTGATGGATCAACTAATAGCAGAAACAGTCAAGGGGTTATCAGAAACAATAACACAGCCATCACTGATCAACCTAGATTACGCCGATGTAAAAACAATCATGAGTTGTGGAGGAGTTGCAGTAATGCTCATCGGTGAAACAGGAGAAGAAGACAAATCAGGTTCAGTAGTAAGAGAAGCACTCAACCACCCACTACTCGATGTAGACTACGAAGGAGCAACAGGCTGCCTTGTACACATAACAGGTGGTTCCGACCTAACACTAAAAGAAAGCGAAAACGTAGCCCAAGAACTAACATACGAACTAGACTCAAACTCAAACGTCATTTGGGGTGCAAGAATCAACGAAAACTACGACGGAAAGGTAAGGGTAATGGCCATAATGACAGGTGTGAACAGCAGTCAAGTAATGACCGGAAGCAGAACCTGTCAAACAGAACAACCAAACCTAACAATAGACCGAATCAAATAAAACACACAAAAAACCAGTTCCAAAACAGACAACAACCCCATAAAACAGACAACATAGTTTACACACCAAAACTAAAAAACAATAATTAGAAATCAGGCCCCTCCAAAAAAACTAGAAAACCAACCACTCAAACATCCCTCTTTCCTATTTTTTTAGAGAACTAGGTTGCACTATCCAACCCAGATAAAGATAATTAGTATAGGGTTTTCAATGGATTTTGGTTTTTTTTATGTTTCGTGGTGTTTAGAGGTCTTGTGGTTAAGTTTAATTGTTTTGTTATGTTTTGAATGGGAAAAGATTTTTTTGTAATAGGTATAACACCTTTTTAGGGTTTTTCTTACCTGGTTTAGGTTGTATTTGATTTAATCTGGGTTGAGTTGTGTTTTTTGGTGGGTGATTTGTTTTTAGGTTTTCTGTTGGAAAGGGTCGGATTAGGTTTGATAGGGATGAGGTTACTGGTGCTGTTGGGGATGCTATAACAACTCTTCCGATTGTTGTAGCTTTGGCTCTTATGACTGATATCTCTCTTCCTCATGTTTTGTTTGTTTTTGCTGTTTTTCAGGTTGTTTGGGGTGTTTGGTATGGGTTTCCGGTTTCGGTTGAACCTATGAAGGCTTTAGCGGCGTTGGCGATCGCTGGAACTATTGGTTATGGTGAGCTAGCTGTTGCAGGTCTTTTGTTAGGTGTTATTTTATTGGTTGTTGGGGTTACTAATACTTTAGAGAAAACTCGGAAGTGGATTGGGGAGCCTGTTATCAGAGGTGTTCAGTTTGCTGTTGGTCTATTATTGTTTGAAACCGGGCTTGAATTAACTATTGCAGACCCAGGTTTTGCTGTTGTTGGGATAGTTATTGTTTTGGTTCTTGGTGTTTTAGGTTTTAAACAAGTTACCGCTATCACGATATTGGTATTAGGTATTTTAACCGCTCTGTATTTAACTGGGTTTCCTTCACCACAACTACCTGGATTGCCAGATATTCCTGCTCTAACCGATTCATTTACATGGAGTATGGCAGAGGGTGTTTTCGCTCAGTTTGCTATGACGATTGGAAATGCAGCTCTAGCAACATCACTGATGTTACAGGATTTCTATAAAGCCGATATCTCACCAGACCAACTATCCAGTAGTATGGGGGTTATGAATCTCACCAGTATTCCCTTAGGCGGTATACCTATGTGTCACGGATGTGACGGTGTCGCTGGAAAATACAAGTTTGGAGCAGAAACAGGAGGCACAAACATAATAATAGGTTTGTTCTACTTGATAGCAGGTTTCTTTATAACGTCAACATTGTTACAAGCATTTCCAATAGCAATACTTGGGGTTTTACTACTCATCATCGCCTTCACATTAGGAAAAAACATACTAAAATCAACAGACTATAAAATCCCAATATTAATTGGAGCACTAACGATATTAACAAACCTCGGAATAGCATTTATTATAGGAATAATCACACACCTAACACTAAAAAAATTAACCTAAAAACCTAACAAAAAATTTCAAATGCCTAAACAAACCTACTTATAAAACCCTAAAAACATCGGATAACTCCATCAATGGATGTAAATCCACTTTAATCACTCGGTTTTCCTTCCACTTTTTATGGACGGGGTTTTATCTATTAGGTAATATAGGTAGTTTCGATAGATTCCTCTAAAGATAAGCTGTAATTATAGTATAGAGTTGAGGTATGAAATCATTCTTAATGAAAAATGGGTTTAACTTTGAGTTAAATAAATACAGGTGTATCTATCTAAGTTATAGAGGTGGTTGAATTGTTGCGAAAAATGGTAGGGTTGTTTAATCGTTTTCCAGAAAACTTGATAATAACTGGTTTTTTATTGGTAATTGTTTCTTTAATAACCTCGGTAGCGGTTGGAGCTCCTATTTTATCTAGTTTTGAATATAGTGTATCAGGAATTGCTTCAACTATATTTGTAGTGGGTATGCTTTTAATATTGATTTCTATTCCAATAGTAATCGCTAAAAAAGCAGAAAAATAAATCCCATTTAAAACTTTACATTATTTTATTTTTTTCGAGTTTTTTGTGTTTTTTTTGGTTTTGGTTTTACTGGTTTTTTGTTTTTAGGTGGTGGTGAGGGGTTTTTGTGGAAAATTATTTATCTATTTGTTTGTTTTATATTTGTTTGGAGTGGTGGAAGATGAAGAGTGGTTATCAGAGTTTTTTTGATTCTTTGGGTGTTGTTGGTTCGGATGTGTTTATTGATAAGGTTATTTTAGATCCTTCTTTGTTGGTTTATGAGGAGGTTTATGGTGATTTGGAGGGTTTTTCGAGTAATTTGGGGTGTGAGGTTTATTATCCTGGTTCTTTGGATCGTTTGGGGTTGGTTGATGATGTTGGTTTGTTTCTTGAGTTTTATCGTGGCCGTAGAAGTGATGTTATGGATGTTGATTTGTTTGTTGATAGGGTTGGGGATTTGGGTTTTGAGGGGTATAGTTGGAGGGATGGTTATCGAGAGCTTCCTGGTCATTTGTTTAGGTATTTTAGGGATTTGAGGGGGTTGGAGTTTGAGGTTGGTTTGGTTGGTGATGTTTTTTTAGATTTGTTTGTTTTTTTGTGTAATGGTGGTTTTTTGTTTGGTAGGTTGTTGAAGGTTTTTAATCGGTTTGGTGAGGTTTTGCCTATTTTTGATCTTAGGTTTGATGTTCCTGGTGTTTTTAGGGATGGGGTTGGTGGTGTTGAGAAGTATGTTGGTGATGTTCGGTATGTGGGGTTTTTGTCTGTGACTTCGAGTGTTTTTAGTGGTGTTGGCCCTATGGTTAGTTGTCCTTCTCTGGTTTTGTTGGAGGTTTGATTTATTTTGTTTTTTGTTTTTTGAGTGTTTTGGTTATTTTGTTTTTTAGTGTTGTTTTTGTTTGTGGTTTGATTTTGTGTTCTTGGTTGGTTTGTGTGTAGTATATTTTTGGGGTGATTTTTTTGTTTGGGTATATCTGTTTGAGTGTGTGGTAGTATAGGCTGAGTTGTGTTTGGTATGGTTTTTTGGTTTTTTTGCTTTTTTCTGTTTTGTAGTCTATGATTTCTATTTTGTTGTTTGTTTTGTGTATTAGGTCGATTTTTCCTTTTAGGATTATTTTTTGGTTTTTTATGTTGATTGGGTGTGTGCATTTTTGTTCTGGGATTTTTGTTCCGGTTAGTTGGTCGATGTATTTTTTCACGTTTTTTTGGTCTTGGTTTTTTGGTTTGACTTTGATGTTTTTTATGTATTTTTCTGCGTATTTGTGTAGTTCTATGCCGTGTTTTGTTCCTTGTCCTTTTGATTTTGTTTTTTCTATGATTGTGGTTATTGGTAGTTTTATTGGGGTTTTTTGTTTGGTGGGTTGGGTTTTGAATTGGGTTTTTTGGGTTTTTGGTTTTGGGTTTGGTTTGATATCTGGTTTGGTTTGTTTTTTGTTTGTGTTTAGGTTTTTGTAGAACTGGCTTTTTTGTTTTGTTTCTGCTGTTAGGTATAGGTGTTTTTTTGCTCTTGTCATTGCGACGTACATTAGTCTTCTTTCTTCGTTGTGGCCTTTGTCTATGGATTTGTTGACGAGGTATGTTTTCCAGTTGTCGTATATGAATGGGTGTTTTTGTTTTTTGTATTTCTTTTTTTGTCTTATTCCGGTTAGGTTGTGGTATTGGATTGTTGATTGGTTTTTGTTTGTGCTTGGGAAGTTGTGTTGGTTGATGTTTGAGACGAATACGACTGGGTATTCGAGGCCTTTTGCTCCGTGTATTGTTTGTATTGTTATTGTGTTTTGTCTGTGGGTTGTGTCTACTTCGTATGTTTCTCCTTCTTTGATGTTTTCTTCGATGAACTGGATGATTTCTCCGTGGTTGAGGTATGAATTGCTGTAGATTGTGTTTAGTATTTCTGTGGTTTTTGTTGAGAATGCGTTGTCGATGTTGTATTTGTCGTATATTCGTTTTGTTGTTCCAGGGAGGGTTTTTATTTTTTTGAGTTCTTTGTAGAATTTTATGTGGTTTTCTGGGTATTTTCTGGTTTTTAGTATGTGTTTGGTTTCAGGTAGGTTGTATCCGGTGTTTTCTAGTATTACTGCCCATCCTTTTTTGGAGTGTTTGTGGTTTAGGATTCTTAGCCATGCTAGTAGTATTATTGCTGGGTTTGTTGTGAATAGGTTTACTCCGCCTTCGAATGAGGCTGGGATGTTGTGTTGTCTTGCTTGTTTTTGTAGTTCTAGTCCGAACTGTCTGGTTCTGGTTAGTACTGCGATGTCTTTGTAGTTTAGTTGTCGTTCGGTTTCTTTGTTTTTGATTGTGTAGTTTGGGTTGTTTGTGATTTTTTGTATTTTTGTTAGTATCGCTTGTTTTTCGTTGTGGCTGTGGAATGCGTTTATGGTTGATTTGTGGTCTGTGTTGGAGTTTAGTTTGGTTATTTTGTTTTTTATTTTGTTTTTGTCTATTTTTTCGTTCCTAGTTGCTTTTAAGGTTAATGCGGTTTCTGCGAAGTCTATTATTTTTTGTCCTGATCGGTAGTTTTCTGTTAGGTTGATTTTGTTTATTTGGTTTGTTGGGTATTTTATTCTTTTTTTATTTTGGTTTAGTGTTTTTTTGGTTTTGTTCAGTCTTTTTTTGAATTGGAGGATGTTTTGTACGTCTGCGTATTGGAAACTGTATATGCTTTGTTTCCAGTCTCCTACTACGCATATGTTTCCGTTGTTGGATAGTAGTAATGCGAGTTTTAGTTGTATTTCGTTTGTGTCTTGGAATTCGTCGATCATTACGTAGTTGTATCCTATTTTTTGTTGTAGTTGGTGGTTTTCTATAAGTAGTATGTATGTGTATAGGAGGTGGAAGCTGTAGTTTAGGTAGTTTTTTGATAGGGTGTATTGTAGGTATTCGTGGTATATGTCGTGTATATATTTTTTTAGTTCGTTTCGGTCTTCTTTGAATGCTGTTTTGAGTATTTGGGGGTCAATTTGTTTTGTTCCTTTTGGGCCTCGTATTTGTTTTGGGTTTGGGGCGTTTTGGGGATGGCATTGGTGTTTATAACGGGAGAGTCGTTTACGTAGTGTGGATTGTTTTTTACCATCGGTTTGGTTGAGTTTTTTGGTTTTATTGAGGTATTGTTCTATGTCTCCGTTTAGGTGTTTTTCACTGTCTCGATACCATCCGTTTTTTTGTGGTATTATTCCTTTTACTGCGAGTGATTTTATTAGGTTTAGGATGTTGGTTTCTTTTTGGTTTATGGCGTAGTATTTTTTGTATTCCGGGTGTTTTTGTTTGAATTGGTTGAAATATCTATGGAAGTGTGTGGCTTCGTATACAGAGCTTTCTATAGTTTTTGTGTTGTTTGTTATGTGGTCTTTTATTCCGATGTGTTGTGGTGCGTTGAATCCATGTCTGTCGAGTATTTTTTTGCATTGGCCGTGGAATGTGTTTATCGGGGCGTCTCTAACCTTTTTTTTCTTGATGTCTGTCTGTCTATATATTTTTTGTTTGAGTTGGTCGGCCGCGTTACGGGTGAATGTTATTAATAGGATTTCGTCGGGCTCGACTTGTTGTTTCAGTAGGTTGATGTATCTATGGGTGAGGGTGTAGGTTTTCCCTGTTCCAGGTCCAGCGTCAACCAGGTATATTCCTTCAGTGTTCTCTATTAATTTTTTTTGTTCTTTGTTTGGGGTTGTCATAATACCATGTTTATATTATCAGTAGGTCTCGGTTGTCGATTTTTTTGAGGTTGGGGTTGCCTACTGGGAAGGTGGTTTGTTTGTATTGATTTAGTTCGGTTATTTTGTTTTTTAAGAAATCTTGAAATTGATCTAGGTCTTCTTTAAAGTAGTTTTGTGTTCTAAATCTGGTATATTTACTCAGAATGCCTTTGGTTTGTTTTTCAAGTTGTTTTTGTGTAACGTCTTCTCCCCAACCGATGGTTAGGTGTTCACTAAACTTAATTGATAGTTTTTCACTACATTCTTCCTTGATTAATTCTCGGTCATACTGGCTTTTTTTAGATATTTCGATGTTTTTTAAGGCTTTTTTATAGTTTTTGTATCCTAGTTTTTTGAGGAATTTTTTTCGGGCTTTACTGGTTTTGCATAGCCATTCATATGTTGTTTTTTTAGGTAACTGGTCGTTGAAGTTATTTGGATAGTATGTTATTCGAGTGATGTTGTCTTTGTAGTCTCCTTCTCCTTTGATGTTGTCCTTAATGTTGTCTAGGAAGTAGTAGAAAATAAAATCGAGTTTTTGGTTTGGATGTATTTTTCGATGGTGATATAGGTACATCAATGCCTGGAAGTTGGGTCTATCTTCGAACAGCTCTACATTTGATTTGCGGACAATATTTGATTTAGAGTGTTTTCTACCGCTTTTATAGTCAACGAGTTCATCAATCTGTCTAATTAGATCGATTTTACCCTTACATCCAAGTTGTGTATCTTCAAACCAAACCTCGGTTAAATTTGATTCGATGGGTAGGTCGAGTTTCTTGAAAAAAACATTGTTTATGTATTTTTTGCTGTAACCACTAACCTCTACGTCGATATCTGGGGTTTCGTCTATGAACTCCATGATGTTTTTTGTGCCAACCAAGAACTCGGTTTTAATCAATGGAAGCTCGACATCACTCACCAATGGCTTTATCTCATCAACCATCAACTCGATTATTTCAGTTAAGTTGTTTTCTGTATATTGTGGGTGGTTGTAGTAGAGTTCAGCGAAGTCATGGAACAGATTTCCTTTACGGAAATAGTCTTGGTCTGGTGTTGAGATCAATTTCTTGAAGTAGTAGTTTCTTGGACATTCAACAAACGTATTGAGGTCGGATTGGCTAAAAACACTGACTTCATTTGATTCAATACCTAAATCTATTTTATCAAAGCCATCGAGCTCCTCAACCACCTCCTCATTGTAACGTTTGTGAGGTAGGTCTGTGAAACTCTCAAACTCAGCATCAAAAATCTCATTAAAATAAGAACAGGGAACTACTTCCTCGTTCATATATCTATCTTGAACAAGGTAGTAACTACCTCTGTTCTGCAATAAAATCATGAAATCCTTGATTTTGGTTGTTTCAAACCGTTCTCGATCGATCCAAGGCTTGTTGGGTGGGTTTAAGCTCCAGCTGGAATCTAATCCTATATGGAATACAAATGGCCGATCCACCCAAGCAACGTTACCAGGAGATACTAAGAGAACACCTCCATTACCTCCATCCTTCCAGGGAATATCGAAGACCTCTAGATAGTACTCGACCAAATCAAGCATGTGTTCACTAACTGTCTCACCTAACAAACCAACATCACTATAAAACTCAACCAAGATATCTATGTCTCTACCAACTAGTTCACTATAAAAATCAATGGCCTCCTCAAAAGACATTGATTCAATCGACCTTAATCCACTGATGAATCGATTCAGTTCTTCGTTATCGATGTTTTTTATATACTGTTGGTTGTATCTGTTTTCGATATCGATGTTCACCGCTTTAAGTAAAGGCTGTATTTCTCCAACCTTTAGGTTTGTCTTTTGGATGGCAGTTCTACAGTATAAAAAGAAGTTTCTTAAATCCATGTTCTCCGTTATTTCAAGCTGAGTCATATACGGAATGCCTCGGGACTCAAGCATCGAAACAACAAGTGGTTGATACTCACTATCTGGATTTAAAACAAACGCGGTTTCACCTGCATTCCATTTAGAAACATTGTTTGACAACGCTTTAACAATTTCAACACTTGAATTAAAAACAGATAAACGGGGTAAATCAACCGAACAGTCTTGAAAAACATCTATCACATCAAAACTATTGGGTAAAACCTTTTTATCCAGTTGTTTAAATTGATGGAATCCAACAACAGCTACATCCTGTTCATCGACTTGATATTCATTCATAGCTCGATATATATTATCGGTCGACTCCAAAACCTCAACAACCTCCCGCATCTCCTCTCCAGAAAACATTGGATATCTAAGTATATCTCTTGGATCCCCCGTTTCAATCCAACAATCCACAGCGTTGTCAAGCAGGTATGCAGATTTCTTCCAACCAATACCAGTTTCATCAACAACTATATGGAACAACCCACGTTTATCCAGCAAATCACCTGGGTGCTCTTCATAAACCAACCTACGGGGAGTTGTAGAAAACAGACCTAAAAAAGCCCGGTCAACACGGTGTTCAAGAGATTCAGCAAGAGGCGCCTCAACCGTTAAAACCAAATCATAATCACTAACTTCATCATAAACACTATCAATGGACAACGACTTTTTAACTTCCATCAAACACACAGATGTATAATATCTAACCAAACAACAAAAATACCTAGACCAAAAATAACTTAAAAATAACAGATCGCTAGGCCCAACCAACCATTAGGTGTCTAATGTAGTTGATGGCTATTTTTTATTTTTTTATTACAGGAGGGGTTTAAAAAAAAGGATGTTAGGATGGGGGTTTGTTTTTTAGTTGTCTTTGTTTTTTTCTTCCCATAGTTTGTCCATTTCTTCTTCGTATTCTTCTTTTCGGGCCATTTGGTATAGTGATTTGAGTTTTCCGCATCTTACGCATATTGCTGTGTGGATTCTCCATGAGCTTGGTTGTGTTGCGCCTAATCCTGCACCCATTTTTAGTGCGGATAGTTCGTATGGCATCCATTCGTGTGTACATTTTTCTGGGTCTTTTTCTATTCCATAGTCGTTCATTTGTTTTCACCTTTTTTTATAGGTTTTTTGTGAGTTGTTTGGCTATTTTTTTCCGTTGTTGTTTTGGTATTTGGTTGTTTTTCATGTAGTTTTCGAGGTTTTTTAGGCATTTTTCTGGGTTTTGTTTGTTTTGGAGATTATTTGGCCTAATTGCCATATTATGCTGTCTATTCTGAATATTGAGATGTTTTGATTTGTTTGTTGGTTGATTTGTTTTGCTACTTCGTTCCATGCTTTTTTTACGTTTTCTTGGTTTTGGTTTGTTATTCCAGATGTTTTTGCTACTCTTTTTACATGTATGTCGCAGGGGATTGGGGTTTCTGCTGGGATTTCAAGGTAGGTGTTGTGTTGTATGTGGTTGATTATGTCGTATACCTTCATTGCGAATACTATTGTTTTCATTTCTTTATGGTTGTTCATTGATTTTGCTAGTTTTTCCCATACTACTGTTGGTTTGTGGTTTGGATAGGTTTCTATAAACCATTTTGGGAAGCTGCTGTTGAAGAATCGGTTTAGTCTTTTTCTTTTCATGTTGTTTATTCTGGCGTTTACTTTTTCGTCCATGAATTCATCTAGTGTTTTCTGTATTTTCTGGATGGAGTTGATTTGGTTGTTTTTTGTGGTTATTTTTTCTAGTGTTTGCCAGAATTCCTGTGCATTTCCATTTAGTTGGTAGTCTACTAGACCGGTGGAGATTCCGAGTAGTGCAGTGTATTTTTCTGGGTGTTTTTCTAGTATTTTTTTGAATGTCTTGTATTCTGGTTCGTTTTTATCGAACTTGATTATTTCTTCTGGTTTTAGTTCGGCGAGGCAGTTTGCTACTTCTCGTATTCTTTCTGGATTGATGTTGGTTTGCATTTTTATCACTCTATATCTAGGGTTTGTTCGGGGGTTTTTGGAAGTTTTCCTGTTTTTTTGTAGTATTCTATCGTTTTTATCGTTGTTTTTGGGTGTACTTGTATCATAGAGCAATCTAGTTTTTTTCTTAGTTTTCTGTAGTCTGTGTATGGGATTGCGTTTTTTTCAAGGTGTTTAGGTATTTTAGGTATGTATCCGTTTTGTTTTTTTATTCCTATCAAACCGATTTTTGGTTTTGTGTTTTTTATGTTTTTTAGGTCGTTGTATATCGCTTGGTAGTAGTGTTTACCCATCGTTGTTATCAGTAGGTCGTTTTTGTTTAGTCTGTTTGTTAGTTTGGCTATTGTGTTTGCCCTATCTGTGTTGTTATTTTTGGTTATTTGGCTCCACCATAGTGTTTTTTCTTCTTGTGTTTTTGCAACTGAGTTTGGTTGGTTGGGTTTAAATGTTGCGTTGTATCCGGGTACTTTGTCTTCTGCGTTTATCAAGCCTAGGCCTGCAGAAGCTATCCATAGTTGTTTTGGTTCGGGTAGTTTTTTGTATGCTTGTATGTAGGTGCTCCACATACTGCCTTGGTAGAGGTTGATTGCTCGTTTTTTGTATTTTTGGTTTTGAAGGTCTTCTATCCATTTTTTTGGTTTTTGCAGTATGTTTTCGCTGTAGTTTTTGATTTGAGGTCCTTTTTGGGTTTTGTTCCCTACACAATTTACAATTAGGTGATGCATTTTTTCCCCAAACTATTTTTTTAGAAACAACAATCATAAACATATTCACGTTAACATTATTAACAAACAATGGTGGGTTTATGGAGAAAATAGTTCATATAACACCCCTTGGATTTGAAATAGACAGAGTAATAATGCCCTTAAAAAAATATCCAGCCAACAAAATCCATATACTAACAGTTGACAGCGAAAAACACGGACACAAACTCTACAATAAACAAAAAAAATACACCAACAAAGTAAAAAAACAACTAAAAAAACTAGAAATCGAATATAAAATACACGACACAGATATATTCAACCTACTACAACTAATCGACACAACAAGCAACCTAATAAAAAAAGAAAAAAACCAGAAAAGCAGAATCTACATAAACATCAGCGGAGCGGGAAAACTAACAGCTGTAGCAACAACCCTATCAGGAATGTACCACGATATACCAACCTACTACGTCAAAGCCGATAGATATCCAAACACAGAACAAGAAAAACAAGAACACGGACTAAGCATAGTCCAAGAACCAGATATACTGAAACTAATCAACCTCAAATTCAAAAAACCAAACAAAGAAGCAGTCACCGTCTTAAAACTAATAGAAAAAAAAGGCCCACAAAAAACAGATGAAATACTAAACCACCTATCAAAAAAACACAAAAAATATAGATACCAAGGAAAATACCAAAACCTAAACCGAAAAACAAAACAAAAACTCATAATGCGACTAAACAGAGGAATACTAGACAAACTAGAACAAAACGAATACATAAAACGAGAAAAAACAGGAAGACGCAACATAATAAAAAACACAAAAACAGGAAAATACATAGCCAAACTAAACTAAAAAAACAACAATAACCAAACTAAATCAAACTAAATCAAACTAAATTAAGGTGGATTGGGTTGGTAATGCAGTAGTTTTATTAGTGGTTTTTTTTAATTTTTATTATAAAAAGGGGTTTCTGTGATTTTAGATTCTGGTGGGGATGGTGGCCTTGTTTTGAAAGTTGATCCTCATGTTCATTCTGAGGATTCTTTTGATGGTAAGGAGCCTGTAGAGTTGATTGTGGAGCATGCTGCGGATATTGATATCGATGTAATTGTTGTTACCGATCATGATAGGATTGGTAAGTCACTTGAGGCTTGTAGGTTGGCTGAGGATTTAGATGAATTGTTGGTTATTCCGGGGATTGAAGTTTCTACGAAGCATGGGCATCTCCTTGGTGTTGGTGTTATGGAGAAGGTTCCACCGGGTTTACCTTTAAATGAAACTGTTGAATTGGTTCGTGAACTAGGTGGTATTGCGGTTATTCCACATCCTTTCCAGAAGACCAGACATGGTGTTAGGAAGAGGAACATCGATGATTGTGATGCAATTGAAACTTTAAATGCCTGGTTTTTTACTGGTTTACAGAACAAGAGGGCTGGTAAGTTTGCTGAAAAACATGGGTATTCAAAGGTTGGTGCAAGCGATGCCCACTCCATAGGTACTATAGGTAAATGTTATACAGAGATTGAATTGAAAAATAAAGATTCTCTGGATGATGTAGAGGTAGAGGATGTTTTAAAAGCTATTGAAAATGGTGGATCTAAGATTACTGGTAAACGTGCTGCTCTATACAAAAGTATCTATCATTATGTAAAGGCTTTTTTTAGAAAAATAGCCTACTATCTATCTAGGAGTTTTAAGTTGTTATATAGTTCAGTTAAATCGGTTTTGAAATAGTTTCTTTATTTTTTAGTACCAGGGTTTTAGTGGCTTACCTGTTGAGGTTTTGTTTTCAGCGTAGTACCATTCGTGAATGATGCAGGGGGATAGTGACGTTATTGCATTGAATGTTACATGGAATATTGCTGCTGGTATAATTGTTTGACTTCGAATTGTTATGTATGTGTATATCGGTGAGATTACGGAGGATTCGAGGCGTAAGCCTCGCCCTTCAGGGCGGGGAGGATGTCAATGTTGTGGCCAAAGCCATCATCAGTATTCCGATTTATGAGTATTCCGGAAAGTTGTGTCTTTGAAGTATGAGTGGTGGATGCAATAAGAAATGTGGGTATTTAAGAAGAGGTTTATTTTTTGTTTGTTGATCTGGTTCAATTTCTTGGTTCCTTTTTGATTTGAGAGTTATTTTTGGTGTTTTTTGGTTTCTAGTTTTAGGTTTTTGTGGTAAGTTATTTGTTATATTTTTTATAGATTTTGTTGTTGGTGTGTTTTTGATGGATGATTGTAGTGTTTTTTTGGATGAGGATGGTGAACGGGTTTGTTTCGATGGTTTAGTTGTGAACGATAGTGAGGTCTATAGTTTTTTTAGTGATTTAAGTGAGGGGGAGCGGGAGTATTATGGTAAGAAGGCTGTTAAGATCGGTGTTATTGGTTTGAAACGAATTTCTACTGATTCTGAGGTTGATTATGTGGAAAAAGAGTTTAATAGGATGATGGGTCGTTTCGATGAGATGTTTGACCCTGACATCAGTAGTAGTTATTTTGGTCGTTTGGAGAAAACGCTTCAAGAATATTTTGAGGAGGGTGGTACTGTTGAAGATATATTCGATCCTGCAAATAAAAACAGGCCTTTAGGGCGTTTAAAAACAGATTTAAAAATTGAGTTTGAGAAGATAAGGGATAAGATTGCTGAAGAGAAAGGTAAGGAAGAAGTTAAAGAAAAAACTCCTATTAAGGGTGAAGAGTTTGAAGATTTCTGTGAGAGATTTTTGTCCGAAAACTTGTGTAAGCCATTGGGTACGGAGTTGATTCGAACTTCAGATGAAGCCGGTGAGTTGACAAACTCTAAAAAGGGTGATTTTATTGTAAAGCCTTCTGAACTGGATGGTACGAAAATAGTTCTTGAAATGAAGAGTGGAACTATAGGTCAACGTGAGATCTTGGAAAGAGAACTTCCTGAGGCTATGAAGAACAGAGTGGCTGACTACGGTATTCTTGTTTCGCGTTATGTGGAAAATTTACCTAAAAAAGTTGGTTGGTTTCAAGAGTATCAGGGAAATATGTTGGTGTGTGCGTTGGGAAGCAAAGAACATGATGAAGAGTTTCCTGATATGCTTAACATAGCGCTTCAGTTTGCTAAACAACGATTGCTAGAGAAAAAACTAAACGAAGTGGATATTGATTTAGAGAAGGTTAAAAACGGAGTTAATAGGGTTGAAAGAAAAATTGAAGAGTTCTCTATAATAAAAAGAAAAACTACAAGTATTCAGAAAGCCTGTAAAGATATTGATGAAAAAGCTAACGATCTAAGGGATGAAATACAATCAGAATTAACAGAGATGTCAACAGCTATAAATTGAATTAAGTTAAAAATTGAAATTAAATATGAAACAACGTATAATCTAATTCTCAGGCGTTTCCTTTTTTATCTTTTCTTTTTTTGTTTTTGTTTTGGTTTTTTGATGGTGTGGGGTTTTTATTTTGGGTTTTTGGTTTTTTAGTTTCCATTTGTTTTTTTGATAGGAGTTTTTTGTTTTTAAAAAAATACTTTATTCAACCAAAATTGTTTTATATCAAGAAAACTTTAATATTGTTTGGGTGTCATTACCTAAAGGGAGTATAAAGGCTGATTAAAGACCCCCGGCGAACAGAACCACAGACCCAAGGGAAAAAAACCTTATTCCCCCTGGAACATTCCCTTGGGAAAACTCCCTATAAAAAAATAGGTGGAAAAATGGATGGAAAAAAAGAAATAAAAAATAAAGTATGCGAATATATCGAAGAAAACGATGGAGCGACCTTCATAGAACTAAAAAAACTACTAAAAAACAAAATCGATGTAAATGGACAATATGCATTAACAGCCCCAACCAACGATAACCTGATTTTCTGGAGCGACATGAGCAAAGAACTAACAGAGATAATAACAGAACTCATCGAAGAAAAAGAAATCATGTACATACCAACCCACCCACTACCATACATGGCCGAAGGCGGTGGACTGAAACTACCATTAGCAAAAAAACCAAAACCAAAAAACGGATATCAAGAACCTCATTGGACCCCAATAACCCTACACAAATACGACGACGCACTACAGAAAAACCCTGAATTAAAAGAACTACTATCATAAAAACAAAGAAATTAGGTTTTTGGACTAAATGGAGGGATCTCATCAGACATAAACCAAAAAATCCCTCCAAATACCTCTCTACCTTACTACAAAAAAACACAAAAATAAAAAATAGAAAAACGACAGGAGCCAATAACATCAGTATAACACAAAAAAACATTGCAAAAAACACAACCAAACAAAACAAAAACAAACACAGACAAAACCTAGTTATAATAACAGACTTCCAAAAAGAACAATTCAAAATTAAAATAAACAACAAAACCAAAGTCAAGTCTTTAAAATGGAAAAAAATGAATGAAAAAGAAATCGAAATACTAGGTAGATGGTCAATCGAACTTCAAGAAAATATAAACAAAAACAAAATCAACACCAACCAACTAAAACATCAAGACATACCTTTAAACAACAAAAAAATAGATAAAAAAACAAACTCTAAAGCAACTCCCTAAACTATATATTTTTCACCACACACCTAAACCAACAGATAACCTCGTACCTAAAAAAAATTTGGTATGGGTTTTTTATTTTAAAAAAACTATTTCTCTTATTAATATTAGTTTAGTTAAATTAAGTTAAGTTAGATTAAGTTGTTTTCATTTTCGTTAAGGTGTTTTTTGTGTGTGAGTTGTTAGGTCTTTGTTTTAATCAGTCTATACGACCCTCTCTGTCTATTCGTGGTTTTGGATATAGTGATAGGGATAATCCAGATGGATGGGGTATTGGTTTCTATCCCGATCGATGTGGCCAGGTTTTCAAAGAACCAATAAAAGCAAGTAGTAGTGATCTATTCAGATTTTTAAGGGACTATCCCGGAGTTAATTCTAAATTGGTCCTGGCTCATGTCCGAAAAAAAACGGTTGCCAAACCCCAATACATGAATAGCCATCCATTTAGACGTGAATTGGATGGCACAATGTACATATTCGCTCATAATGGAACTATCGAAGATCTAGATAAATTACCACTAACCCGGTTTAAACCGGTTGGTTCAACGGACTCCGAACATGCATTCTGTTACCTACTGGATCGTATTTGGGAAAAAAACATTGAAAATTGGAGTGATAATTTTGATTGGCTCCATACGGTCCTAAAAAAAATCAATCAATTCGGTAAGTTTAACTGTATTTTTTCAGAAGGCAACTACTTATTCTGTTATTTTGATAAAAATGGCCACAACTCATTCTATTATGTATATAGAGAAGCACCATACGGTGAAATAAAGTTGATGGATGAAGATTTAAAAGTCAATTTAGACAAAGAAACCGATAGTGACCAAAAAGGATTTATCGTTGCAACAAACCGATTGACAAGTGAAAACTGGAGAGAATTTAACAAAGGCGAACTAACCGTGTTCAAAGAAGGTGAAATCATATATCAATCCGTCTAATGCATCAAAAACACAATAAAGTCTAAAAAAATGTTCTTAACCCTTTAACACAAAATAAACAAATAAAACAGCTAAAACAAATACTATAGTTAAGAAAACCATTATATGACGTTTATATGAAATTCCATCGGTTTCTATCGGGCTTAAAACTGTATATCCACAGTTTTTACATTTCTTGGGATTTCTATTGTGAGTTTCACCACAACGACTGCATCTCCACGCCATATAAATAATTTTCAAATTAATAGTTTTAAAAGGTTTTCATATAAATATGAAAACCCTAAAAGGGTTTTACAGTCTTAACAGATTTATAAAAATACATACAGGTTTTTTAGATTTATATACATTTTCATAAGTTATTTTAGCATTTTTA
>NZ_MRZU01000004.1:327500-330000 GCF_002153915.1 Methanonatronarchaeum thermophilum | reverse complement strand
GCAAAAAGACAAGCGAAGTGGAAGGTAAGACGGCGATTGAGATATTTGGAGAACAAGGTAGAAAGTTAGAAGAGAAATACAAGAAATGCATAGAAGAAAAAAAGACGATTAGCTATGAAGAATCGATAGAGACCGAGAAAGGAGTTTTAAACGCTGTAACAAAACTCACACCGATAATCAATGAAAATGAAGTCGAAATGATTGTTGGTACCTCTCTTGACATCACCGAAAGAAAAAAGAAAGAGAAAGAACTGGAGAAAACACTTGCAATGCTAAAGACATTGATGGAAGCCCAGGAAGTAGGGATACTCTTCGAAAATCAAGACAGAGATATTATATATGTGAATGAAGAGTTCTGTAGCCTATTCAACGTGCCTGAAAAAGAAGATTTGGTTGGATTAGACTGTAGAGACGCTGCAGACCAAGCTAAAGAGATATTTAAACAGCCAGATAAATTTATAGATGAGGTAGAGGAGCTTGTGCGGAGAGAAGAAAAAAACAAATCCGAAGAACTCAGACTTAAGGACGGCCGTATATTCTTGAGAGACTACATACCAATAAAAACAGGTGAAAAAGAAAACGGACATCTGTGGCAATATAGAGATATAACAGAACTCAAGAAGATGGAGAAAAGAGAGGAGTTCCTGCACCGCATACTGAGACATGACGTACAGAACAAAAACCAGATAACAACTGGATACCTACAGCTAATGAAAAAACAAGATCCACCTAAAGAGATACTTAAAAACCTAGAAAAAGCAATAAAATCAACAGAAGAGGCAATGAACATAATAGAGAAGGTCAAGACACTTAGAGAGCTAGAAATAAAAACAGAAACAAGAGAAATCAAAATAAAAAAACAGATAAAAGAAGTTATAAGTGAGATGGAAAAACTGGCCAGAGAAAAAGACATAAAAATCAATGCCGACCTAAACAACTGCAAGGTAAAAGGAGGGCCATTACTAAAACAAGCACTATACAACATAATTGAAAACTCAGTAAAGCACTCTAGATGTAAAGAAATCAAAATAAAAAACGAAAAACATAAAGAAAACTGTGAAATAAAGATTGAGGACGATGGTGAGGGAATACCAGAAAAAGAGATTGGAGATATATTTAATCAGGGAACAAGCTACGGTGAAAACGCTGGCTCTGGACTAGGCCTCTATCTATCTAAAAAGATAATCAAAAACTACGGTGGAGAGATAAAATATAACTCCAATCAGATAGAGGGAGCGAAATTCACAATAAAACTAGAAAGAACATAAATAAAAACTTTATCACAGCTGGTAAAAAACCAGATGGATTTCTATACTTTTTTTATAGTGATTTTTTATTATTCTCTTTTTTTGTGTATAAATCTGTATTTTTTTTATTTTTTGTTTTTAGAGTTCCTTAGGTTTTTTATTGAGTTAATAGTGTCTCTGGCCGCTAAACGATTTTTTTATACTGTTTTTGTTGTTTTGTCACAGGCTTCATAACTGGTTTTTTTTGTTATTTAGGTTGTTTAGTTTTATCTGGTTTTTCTTGTTCTTTTTTTCCGATGGTTTTTAGTGTTAGTTACAATAATTGAAGGTATAGGGTTGTTGTTTATATGTGGCTTGGTTGGTTTGAAATAAATTATGTGTTTTGTAAAATGAGTTTTTCTGGAGTGTGTAATTTTGGCTCAGACTTCAAAGAATATTGAAACGCCTCATTTCTCATGTAAGGTTGATACTCTTAATGAGAAGGTTGCTAGGGCGCTTAAAATAATTAGTTATGCATATAGGAAGTACGGTGATATTACTATCGCTAATAGTTTTGGTAAGGATAGTATGGTGACTATGCATCTGGTTTTGAGGGTTGTTGACAGGCCTGATGTGTTCAGTGTTTTGAGTGACACTGAGTTTCAGGAGACCCTTGATCTTCGGGATAAGGTTGTTAATAGTTTTGATATCGATTATAGGGAGTTTAGTTTTAATCAGCCGGATAGGGCTTTTGATGATGTTTCAGTTTGCTGTGGAAAAGTTAAGGTTGAAGCTACTGAAAAAGCGCTTGAGGGGTATGATGCATGGGTAACCGGTTTAAGGGTTACTGAGTCTGAAACCCGGCGGGATGCAGGGTACATTGAGGAGGATAAGAAGACTGTTAAGATCAATCCGATTAGGGATTTTACTGAGCTTGATGTCTGGAGGTATACAGCTATAAACGAGATTCCAGTTAATGATGCTTACAGGAAGGGATATAGGTCTCTTGGATGCACCAACTGTACAACCTTGCCTGAAAGTAGGGATGAGTCTGAGAGGGCTGGTAGGTGGAGAGAAGCCGATAAAACTGAGTGTGGTATCCACACAACCTCGATTTAAATATCTTTTTTTATTTAGTTTTGTTTTTTATGAGGTTTATTTGAGGTATACGGCCGGTGGTGCCTATCTGGTCGTTTTTTATTATTATGCATCCCTGTATCTCTAGGTCGTCGGCGTGGTCTAGACCTTTCTTTATCGCGGTTTCTATGTCTTGA
>NZ_MRZU01000004.1:310000-322500 GCF_002153915.1 Methanonatronarchaeum thermophilum | reverse complement strand
ATAGATCAAAAACCACTGCCTTTAGGACAGATACCAAAACTAGGAAACCCCCCACAAAAACAGATAGAAAAAACAGTCGAATACCTAGAAAACTCACTCGAACCAGTCATAATCGTCGGCGACCAAGTAGCAAGAACAAGCAAAACAGCAGTACAACACATCGGAGAGCTATCCGAAAACATAGGAGCCAGAGTCCACGGCGAAATACTGATGTCAGAAAAATCCTACCCCACAGAACATGAAAACTGCGTATCACTACTACCAACAAAAGCCAGTGAAATAAAAAAACTACTAAAAACCGACACAATACTACTCATAGGATGCACAACAAACGTACCTTTCTACGACTACGAAACACCACTCATCCCAGAAAACACCAAAACAATCCAAATAGGCTACGACGCACTTGAATTAGGAAAAAACTACAACTGCGACATCGCCCTACATGGAAACCTACAGAAAACACTAAAACAACTAAAAAACAAAACAAAAAACCTATTCGACAAACAAGAACTCAAAAAAAGAAAAAAACAGATCAAGAAAACCAAAAAACAAATCAACAACAAACGACAAATGAAACACCCACCCAGCCCCAACAACAAACCAACCAAACTAGAAGTAGTTCAAGAACTCAAAAAAACAATAAAAAACGAAATAGTAGTAGACGAAGGAGTTACAGCCGGATTCATACTAAGATGCGAACTACCCATAGGCCACGGCCAACTACTAGGAATAAAAAGCGGTGGATTAGGCTATGGACTACCAGCAGCAGTAGGAGCCGCAATAGCAGAAGAAACAACAGGAAACAACCGAAAAACAATAGCATACATCGGAGACGGCTCATACATGTACTACCCACAAACACTCTACACAGCACAAAGATACCTAAACAAAGGAATCTCAATCATCATAATAAACAACAAAGGCTACAAAATACTAAGAAACGCAAACATCCTAAACCAAACAGGAACAAAACCACTACACATAACAAAACACAACAACATACCCAAAAACGCAGAAACCCACAACTTCAAAACACAAAAAACCAAAAACAAAAACAAACTAAAAAAACAACTAAAACAAACCATAAAAACAAACGAAAACACACTCCTCGAAATAATGGTACACGACCCATAACACCAAACCAAACAAACCCAACCCACACCAACAAAAAAGGAAAATGGAACAAACAAAATGGAACAAACAAAACTTAAAAACAAAATATACTATGAAACACACGGCCACAAAAACAACCCCACACTACTACTCCTACACAACATCGGACTAAACCACAAAACATGGCAACATCAAATAAAACCACTAAAAAAACACTACCAACTAATACTAACAGACCTACCAGAACATGGAAAATCACGTAAAACACAAACCGAATTCAACTTCCAAAAAACAACAAAACAACTACACAAACTAATAAACAAACTCAAAACCAGAAAACTAACAATAATAGGCCAATCACTAGGTGGGTTAGTAGCACAACACTACACAAACAAACATCCCAACAAAATCAATAAACTAATACTCATCGGAACACCCTCCCTACACCACCAACTAGACGACTACGCAAACACATTAATCGACATACACACAAAAGCCATACAAATAACACCCTGGGAAATACTAAAACAATAAACAACAACAGCACTCTCTAAAAAACCAGAAACACAGAAATACCTAAAAGAAACACTAAACAAAACAGATAAACAACAGATAACCTACACAATAGAAGGAACAAAAAAACAACTAAAAAAAGGAATAAACAAACCAATCAACAAACCAACACTACTAATATACGGAGACAGAGAACTGAAACTAATCAAAAAACAAATAGTTCAATGGCACACAAAACACCCAAAAAGCCAACTAAAAATAATAAAAAACGCAGGCCACCTCGCAAACCAAGACAACCCCCAAGAATTCAACAAAACAATAAAAAACTACCTACAAAACACCAAAAACAACCAACTAATCAAATAAACCAATATACCTACCATAACCTCTTTCCTCAAGCTCCTCCTTTGGTATAAATCTCAATGCAGCAGAGTTCATACAATACCTCCTGCCAGTTGGCTTCGGACCATCATTAAAAACATGCCCTAAATGACTACCCGCCTCCCTACTAACAACCTCAACCCTACCATCAGGCTCCTCTCTAAACAAAATATTATCAGGCTCCAAAGGCCTAAAAAAACTGGGCCAGCCAGTACCCGAATCATATTTCTCATTACTACTGAACAATGGCTCACCACTAACCACATCAACATAAATCCCCTCCCTATCATTATCATAATACTTGTTATCGAAAGGAGGTTCGGTCCCTCCTTCTTGAGTAACATGATACTCTAACTCAGAAAGTCTTTCCCGCAAACCATCTTTATCCATCTTCTACCTCCTCACCAGGAACATAACACCCAACATCATCAGACCCACCTCTTGTATAATAGTCCTGATGATACTGTTCAGCCGGATAAAACTCAACAACAGGCCTCACTTCAGTGCCAACATCAAAACCATTATCAATCAACTCATTCTTGGACTCTAAAGCCATTTTCTCCTGCCTACCATCATGATAAAAAACCGCAGTAGTATACTGTGAATGAGACCCAACATCACTTGGACCGGGATACGAAGGAGCGATATAACTCCAGAAAACATCCAACAACTCCCTAAAAGATATATTTTCAGCATTGTAATATACCCTAACAGCTTCATAATGCCCAGTTCTACCACTACAAACATCTTCATAGCTAGGGTCCTCAGTATCACCACCTGTATAACCACTGATCGCTTCAACCACTCCATCTAAAGATTCAAACTCCTTCTCCAAACCCCAGAAACAACCACCAGCAAACGTAGCCCTACTATAATCAGATTCTTCAAAACCATCGAACAACTCAACAGCCTTCTCCGAAGAACCACTAAAACCTACTAACAAACCAGAGAACAAATTCCTTAAATACATAAAAAAACCAACCCACCTACAGTATCAGTTAGTTATCAATACATATAACCAAACCTATTTTTATCTCAACTCAGGGCTAAAACCTCTTCCTTTAGGAACCGGATGTCACTGACTACAAACATCACAATCTAAATCTCTAGCTATCTCTATCGTGTCAGGTACCGTTCTATCCCCTGGAAATATAGCTAACCTGTTTTCTAAAACTCCATCTAAATCCAAGAAATGACGGGTAAGTTGTTCAACCTGCATAACCGCTAGTTTAGCAGGAGTGAACCCAACAACCGGTATCGGACCGCTATCCATTGAATCCTTACCCTGATACAAACAATGCAAACAAGCCGTCTCACCCGGAACTATAGTAGTAATCCTACCCTCCAAACCACTGCATGAAGCATGGAAAAACGGAATCTCCCTTCTAACACACTCTTTATTCACAACATACCTACCCGGCATATTGTCAAACCCATCTACAAAACAATCAGCATCACCAATTATATCACTCACATTATCCTCTTTTACCTCAGCATCTATAGCCTCAACCTCAACCTCAGGATTCATCTCACGAAGCTTCCTACCAGCAACCTCAACCTTCAAACAACCAACATCCCCATCATCATACAAAGCCTGTCTATTCAGATTACTAACACCCACACGATCAGAATCAACAACCCTCAACCTACCAACACCCAACCTAACCAAAAAAATACTAGATATACTCCCCAACCCACCAACACCACCAACAACAACCTCTAAATCCTTAAGCACAGACTGACCCTCCTCACCAAAAACAAGCAACTGACGACTATAACGCTCCAACTCAGATTCAGATAAAGTCATACCAAAAATAAATAAGATATCCAAATACTTAACCTCCCCCCCCAAAAACTCCAAACAAAAAACCCAAAACACAAACAAACTTCCAAAATAGAACCAAACCCCCACCAACCCTCTCAAAACATAAAAATAACAAAAAAAACATAAATACAAACAGTAATTATATAAAAAACAACCTAACACCGTTATTTAGGTTAAATTTTTTATAAAATCCCAAATAAAGATTAAACGGAGATAAAGATGAAGAAAAAAATCGCAGTAATCATATTAATAGCAGCTTTATCACTTGGAGTTGCAACAACCGGATGCCTAAACGGTTACGATGAACTAGAAATTAATGAAAATTACTTCGTAGGTGAAGACCTTGAAGAGCGGGCCGATAATCAATATGAAGCTAATGAAGACGTTAGAGTAGCCTTATACGTTGAAGGTTTTGAAGCTGATGAAGACGGAGTTGCAGATTGGGTTATATACGCAACGGTCACAGATCCAGATGGTGAACCAGTAGAATGGGACGAGGGTGAACTAGTATTAGATGAATACGTAATGGTTGATTCAGATGCAGTAATTGATGGAGATTGGGGTTACATAGATTACACAGAACTACCTTTGGTATTCAGCCCTGGTTTGGAGAATGCATGGGATGAAGGAACACATGAAATTGAATTCACAATTTTAGATGAAATCGGAGACAAAGATAAAACCATCACAATGGAATTTGAAGTAGTTGAATAAACAAAGTGAATCAAGTTAATTAGGCCTCTCTAAACAGATTGAGGGGTCTAAAAAACAATTTTTTTCAATTCTTTTAGATAGATATTTTATATCCATTAAAAAACTATTTCGAAGTAGGGATTCTGTTCTATACTCGATTTAAAAGTTTGATTTATTTGTTTTAAAGCTCTAATATCTATGTTGTCAAAACTAATAAAATAAGATAGTTAAGCTATTTGGTATTTTGTATCAAAAAACCGGATTTTTATGGTTGGTTTTATATTTGATTTTGTATTTGGTTTTTTTGGTAGTTTAAGAGTTAGTATTGGGGGGTTAAGTGTGTTTTGTGTTTTTGAATTTTGATTTTTTTGGTAGGGTTTTTAGGGTAAATATTTTGTGTTTTGGGTTTGATTTATTATGGGGTTTATTTGAGGGGTTTTTGTGGTTGAGGATCTTGCTTTGTGGTTGGCTGGGTTGCCGGATTGGCTTGCTGTTGTAGTTATTAGTATGTTGCC
Source organism: Methanonatronarchaeum thermophilum (assembly GCF_002153915.1). Classification (NCBI taxonomy): domain Archaea; kingdom Methanobacteriati; phylum Methanobacteriota; class Methanonatronarchaeia; order Methanonatronarchaeales; family Methanonatronarchaeaceae; genus Methanonatronarchaeum; species Methanonatronarchaeum thermophilum. The sequence continues at coordinate 317,457 of NZ_MRZU01000004.1, read as the reverse complement.
GGTTGTTGAGTTGCGTGGTGGTTTGCCGTTGGCTGTTGGTTTTTATGGTATGTCTTTGGGATGGGGTTTTGTTGCTGCGGTTGTTGGTAATTTGTTGCCGGTTCCTTTTTTGTTGAAGTTTCTTCCTTATTTGGAGGAGAGGTTGCGGGTTTTTAGGGTTTTTGATTTGTTTTTTGATTGGTTGTTTGATAGGGTTAGGGATCGTATGACGGGTTCTGTTCGTACTTATGGTTTGTTGGGTTTGATTCCTTTTGTAGCGGTTCCTTTGCCGGTTACGGGGGCTTGGACTGGTGTTGCTGCTGCTTATCTATTTGGTTTTAGGTTGGTTCCTGCAACTTTGGTGATATTTGTTGGTATTTTGATTTCTGGGTTTATTGTTTCTCTAGCTATTTTGGGTGTTATCAGTATTGCTACGGTTGTTTAATTTTTTTGGGGCTGGTGTTTTATATTGTGTAAGGTTTATCTATTGATGCTGTTTATGGTTTGTTTGGTGGGGGTTTTTCTATGATTTTTGAGATTAAGAGGCAGTTTATTCATATTGTTTTGGGTTTTGGGATGGTTTTTTTGTTGTATGTAGGTTTTTTTGAGTTTGTTGGTTTGTTTTTTGGTCTTGGTTTTTTGGGTGCTGATGCTGGTGGGTTGTTGTTTTTCTTTTTGGTTGGTCTTTTGGTTTCTTATGGTTTGAAGAAAACTAGGATTCCTTTTTTAAGCCGTCTTGTAGAGAGGTTTGAACGTCCAGAGGCGAAGGTGGTTTTTCCTGGGCGTGGGGCTTTATTGGGTTTGTTTGGTGGTTTTTTAGTTGTGTTTTTGTTTCCCTGGGATGTTGCTCTTGCGTCTATAATGGTTTTGGCTATTGGTGACTCTGTGTCACATGTGTATGGACGTTTTTATGGTAAAATTAGACATCCTTTCAGTAAGGATAAAATGGTTGATGGTAATCTGGTTGGAGGGGTTTTAGGTGGTTTTGGCGCTCTTTTATTTGTAGGTCCGGTGCCAGGTTTTGTTGGATCTGTTACTGCAATGTTTTTAGAAGGGGTTGATGTTATTGAGATCAATGATAACATCTTGGTTCCATTTGTTGCTGGCTTGATTATGTATTTGTTGGTATGATGGGTTTTTTGGCTTAGTATGGGTTTTTTATGGTTTTTGGAGGTATATGTCGAATTTTGCTCCGCCTGTTGGTGAGTTTTTGACTTTTATTTGTCCGTTGTATCCTTTTATTATTTTTTTGGTTATGTGCAGTCCTAGTCCTGTTCCTTTGTTTTTTCCTGCTTTGTAGCCTTTTTTGAATATTTTTTGTTTTCTTTGTTCTGGGATTCCTTTACCATCATCCTCAATAGTTATTTTTATGTTGTTTGGGGTTTCTTGGGTTTTTATTTGGATTTGGCTGCATTCAGCGTGTTTTATTGCGTTTGTGATGATGTTGTTTATTACTTCTTTTAGTAGGTTTCCGGCGATTGCTTTTGTTTGTTTTGGCGTTTGGTTTTTTATTTCTATGTTGTTTTTTTGTGCTTGGGGTTTGTTTGTTTTGATTGTTCCTTCGATTGTCTTGTTAATGTCGATTGGTTTTGTTTTTTCTTTGTCTATTTTTCGGAGTGTTCTGACTTTTTCTATTATTTGGTTTTGTTCGTTTGCTGATTGTTTGATTTTATCGATTATTTCTCTGTCTTTTTCTGGTATTTTTTCTTTATCTATTAGATCGAGGTAGCCTTGTATTATCTGGCATTTATTTGATATGTCGTGTCTGAGTAGTCTGTGTAGGAATTTTTGGCGTTTTTGTTTTCTTTTTTGTTCAGTGATGTCTTTTGCAAACGCTAACTCGAATTCCTGGCCTTCATGCTCGAGGTAATGGCTTGTGACTTGTACAGGGTATATTTCTCCATTTTTGGTTTTGTGTTTTGTTTCAAATGTTGTTGAGCCTTTTTCTTTGACTTTTTGATAATGGTATTCTCGTCGTTTCTTAGGGTATTCGGGGTCTACATCCCATACGTACATGCCTTTGAGTTCTTTTTTGGTGTATCCAAGTTTGTTTTGAACTGCTTTGTTGGTGTATCTAAATTCACCGTGAGGGGTTATCCAGTATATCTCTATTGTGGCTTGTTCTACTGATTTTTTTATTAAACGATGTTTTTTAGCGAGTTCTTTTATTCTGGAGAGGTCTCTTGCATGTTCAATTATGAACTCTACTTTGTTATTTTCATTTAATATTGGGGTTGTTATGACCTCTAGATGGCGGTCAAGTTCTGGGAAGTATTTTTCAGTGATTTCTCGTTTTTTAGTCTCGATAGATTTTTCAGCTGGACATTCTTCACATGGCTCTTGCTTACCAACCAGTTTATAGCATTTTTCTCCAACAGCCTCATTATAACTATCTTCTATTAATTCGAGGCCTTTTTGGTTGATTTTAATTGTTGTGTGGTCAGGTAGTTGGAATGCAACTATGTCCATGATTCCGTTCAACATTCCCTCTAACATCCATGTTTTTTCTTTGATTTCTTTTTCTCTGGATAGTTCTTCGGTTACATCGATTCCGGAGTTGATGCTGGCTATTACATCGTTTTTTTCGTTTTCAATTGTGGAGTTGTGCCAGGAGATTATTCTTTCTTCACCACTGCGAGTTATAACCGGTGATTTTTCTGCAAAATTTTTTTCACCCGTTTTAAGGAAGTGTTGATGGGTTTCACGAGCTTGTTGACGATTTCTTTCAGGAACAAAATTAGATATCCAGTCCTTACCAACCAACTCCTCTTTTGTATATCCTAGGAGTTGACAGGTTTTTTGGTTTGCTTGAATAATCTCACCATCTAAATCGATTACAACCATTATTACTTGAGCGGTTTCAAAATATTTTTCAGCCCGCCGTTTCTCCTGTTTATACTTTTTTTCCATTCTCCGTTCTTTGGTGGTTGAAACTATTGAGTGAGCAAGTTCATGAAACTGTGTTTTAGGGTCTCCACCTTTCTGTATGTATCGATCGGCCCCTATATTGAGGGCTTCCATCGCTATTTCTTCCCGACCCTTACCAGTGAACATGATGAATGGAATGTCTGATTCAAATTCATTACGAATTTTTTCTAATAATTCAATTCCATCTAACCCCGGCATCTGGTAGTCAGAAACCAAACAATCATAATCACTAAACAATTCTAATGCCTCATAAGAAGACAAAACACCATCGACCTCAAGCCAGCGATCTACCTGATCCAGAAAAACCTCGGTTAACTTTAGAAATGATGGTTCATCATCAACAACCAATACCTCTATATCCTCTTGTATATTCATCCAGGGTCTATCTCTAGATATATGTAATGCAATTTATATAACAATCGATTGAATACTAAAAAACATCTAATTGGTATTTAAATAGTTGTTTAGTTTTTTTAAACTATCAAGCCCTTAAACAGTTATCTAAATTTAAGTAAAACACTCTAAAAATTGATTTTATTTGGAAAATTAGTTTTAAATATTATTTAGGAGTTTTTATTAGGTTTTTGTTTTTTTTGGTGTGTTTCCCCACCTCCGTGTGGAGGTGGGGTTTTCACCTTTGTTTTATAGTCTATCTGAAGCTAGCTTGATGTCTTCTGCTTTTACTGTTTTTCGGTTTGCGTGTTCTGCTAGTTTTACTGCCTCTTTGGATACTTCTACTCCGTATTTTTCGAGAACTTCTGCTAGTGCTTCCCTTGCCTCTTCACTCACTCTTTCTGCTCCGCCATTCCTAATAATCCTATCAACTGGTGCTAATGGTAGTTCAGTCATAATTCCACCTCTATATGTGATTTAATAAGCCAGAGATAAATAATTTTCGTTTTCTAATTTGGTTTATTGTTCTTATTGAATAATACGAATTAATTGCTAAAATTTTTGGGATTAAAAACCATAGACCAAATTTAAATATTCAGTAAGTAGTGATTTAGATGGATTTCAGTGATACAATCTATAAGTAGATTTGTTTTTATTTGTTGTATTGGGTGTTTTGTTTAGTAAAGTATTAATTGGTGTTAAGGCTATTTTTGTTTGATGGCTGGGGTTTTTGTTGTTGACACCTCTGTATTCATAGTTGGAAAACAGCCTGAAGGAGAGGTTGTTACCGTTCAAGAAGTTGTAGATGAAGTTAAAGATAAAGTATCTAGATACAATTTAGGCCGTGGGTACTCGGTTAGTGATGTTTTAGATGAAGACATAACCCATGTTAAAGATGTCTGTATTGAGACCGGAGATTATGGAAGGGTGTCTAAAACTGATTTAAAGCTACTTGCTCTAGCTTATCGTTTAAAACTTGAAAACAAAAGTCCTGTGGTTGTTTCAGATGATTATTCAATTCAAAACGTGCTTGAAAAACTAAACATACCCTATCAGGGAGTTCAGCAAGAAGAGATAGAAAAAGAGGTTGTTTGGGGTTTTAGGTGCGTGGGATGTAAACGTGAGTTCAGTTCAAAAGAGCTAGAAGACTGTCCAGTCTGTGGATCTGGTCTAGAAGAAAGAATTTTAAAGCGAAAAGATATTGTTGATGACTAAAAAATATTGATGCGATATGAGTCTTGAGGAACTTGTAGATAAAGCCCGTAAACTAAAAGAAAAGGGTCTAAAAACAGGAAGTATTGCCGACGAGCTTAATGTATCCAAAAAAACAGCAAAATGGTTGATAAACAGAGGAGCAATGGATGAAAAAACCACAGCTCCAAAAGACTTCTTCATAGAGTGGGACGAGATTGGAAAAAGCTCCAAAAGACTTAGATCAATCTCAAACGCAATGTGCGACCAAATAGACGAAGTAGTAGATGAAGTAGAAGTGATAGTAGGAATCGCAGTAAGCGGACTACCACTCGCATACCCAATAGCAGAACACTACAACGCAGAAATAGCAGTAATCCTACCCCGAAAACAAAGATGGGAGCCAGGAGATAAAGACTCCAAAAAAAAGAAAGGAGTTCTAAGCCCAAACTTCGCCGACCCAAGCGGTAAAAAATGCATAATAGTAGACGACATAATAACAACCGGAACAACAATGAGAGAAACAATAACATCCCTAGAAACCGCTGGAGCAGACCCAACAGCAGCAGCAATACTACTAGACAAAAAAGGAATACGCAACATAAACGGAGTCCCAATCCGATCACTACTAAGAGTAGGAAGAGTAGACTAACACAAGGTTGAACAAAAAATGAAAGCAATAGCAATAGTCGGAAACTCAAACTCCGGAAAAACAACACTAATACAAAAACTCACCCAAGAACTAAACGGAGAAATCGGAGTAATAAAAAACCTACACCAATTCGACACACCCGAAAAAGACACATACAAACTAACAGAAAAAGCAAGCCGAGTAATAGCAACAACAGAAAACAAAACAATAACACTCCAAAAAACAGAAAACCCACTAGAAAAAGCACTAAAACAACTCCAAGACATGGACATAATTCTAGTAGAAGGCCACAAACAATCAAACCTACCAAAAATAGTCCTAGGTCAAACAACAAAAAAATACAAAAAACCAATACTAACAACACTCAACGAAAAAGAAAACAACATCCAAAAAGCAGTCAAAGCAATCAAAAACGCACCGGAATACGAACCCAAAAACCCAGACCTAACAGACCTAATAAACCAAATAAAATCCAACCCAAAATTCAACAAAGCAGGAGCAATCGGATCCTTCGTAGGAATAGTCAGAGGAGTAAGCAACGACAAAAAAGTCGAGAAACTATACTTCGAAAAATACAGCCAGCCATTCAACAAAACAATACAAGAAATAGAACAACAACTAAAAAACAGGGACGGAGTCATAGACATAAAAATACACCACCGAGACGGAAACCTAAAAGTAGGAGAAGACATCGTATACGTAGTAGCAGCAGCAAGCCACAGACAACAACTATTCAAAACACTAGAAGACGGAATAAACCTAGTGAAACAAAAAGCCCCAATCTGGAAAAAAGAATACACAATAGACGGAGAAATCTGGGTACACGACAAAAAAACCGAACAACAATAAAAACACCCGAATAACAATCAACTCATCCAAACCAACCCAAAAGACACCAAAAACACAACCACCTTTCCTCAATCTAACCCACCCTAAACTCATCTATAAAAACCTATTACAATCTAAATATACCTCACAAAAAAACAACAAACCCTCTTTTTTCAACATCCACCTATAAACCACCACCAAAATAATAAAAAGCTAAATAGCTTTGTTTTCAAGTCTCCAATACAGAAAGATAACAAAACAACAGCCACAAAAGCTGGAAGAACAATCACAATAGAATATAAAACTATACATAAACTTCGAGACTCATAAAAAAATAAGTATGTTGAGAGAGAAGGTAGCTAGGATAAACTCGATCACTACCCCCTCACCAACCAAATATCAGAAAACCCTGTTTTTAAAGCTCAGTCACCGTTGAAGTCATCACACTGATAGTTCCACCAGAAGGCTCATCAATCACACGAACCTCAATCTCATCAGGATAATCCTTGAAATCGTCATCTTCAATAGTGATGTTTATTCTCTCTCCAGTTGACCAGTCATCCTCAACATTAGACCAGTCACTCAGGGTTGTTGTGTTGACGTTATCTGTGTTGTTTAGGTCTGTTATGACTATCTTAGTATCAAGGGCATCAAGCGTACTGCCTGACTGATGCAGTAAAGTTACATTCAACTTTTCGTCTTCCCATGTTGCGTCGTCTACCGCTAGTGATGCTTGTGGTGTTGGGCTTGGGATTGTGACTACTCCGAAGACGAATGCTGCGACGATTGCGGCGAGTAGAACGACTATAGCGACCATTAGTATTACACCCACTACAGGGCTTACTCCGTCTTCTTTCTTTAGGTCGCTTTTTATTTTATTAAAATCCATTATTATATACCTCTTTTTCCATTTTTTAGCTAGCTATACGATTATTCATTGGTTTATTGTGCAGTAACTCTGTATATAGTTTTTTGTTTCCCATTTATCTACATTAAAGCTTTAACTAACCATTTTCTTTTAATCTTTCGGTTACAAACAAAGTTAATAAACAATTTTTTTAAGAATTATTTTTGTTTTATTAGTTGGTTTATTTTTTTTATTTGTGTGGGTGGTTTATTTTGTTCGGTATCTTATTGTATATCGGGTATAATTTGGTGTTTTGTTATGAGTAGTATTAGAGAGGTTAGTGTTGATGTTGAAGGGATGTCGTGTGCTTCTTGTGCTAAAGGTATTGAGAGGTCTCTGGGTAAGGTTGGTGGGGTGATGGATGTTGATGTTGATTTGATGTCCAGTTCTGCTTATATCTGTTTTGATTCAAATAAGGTTGATTTAGATGATCTTTTAGATACCATTGAAGATGGTGGTTACGAAGTTCATGGTTACAAAGGAGTTGAGGGAGAGTTAAGTTCTATACAATTAGGCATTGAAGGAATGACTTGTACTTCCTGTGCTCAAAAGATTGAGAGGGAGCTGAACAAACTTCAG
>NZ_MRZU01000004.1:245000-302500 GCF_002153915.1 Methanonatronarchaeum thermophilum | reverse complement strand
TGTTCAGTTTTGTGTTTTTCTACTTCGTTTTTGATTGATTTTGTTAATGCGGAATAGAATTCGTTGGGTTTGTTGGTTTTCGGGAGGTATCTATTGATTCCTGTGTTGAGTGCTTCCATTGCTACTTCTTCACACCCTTCACCTGTAATTAGAATAAAAGGTTTTTTGTGGTGTTTTATTTTCTCGAATAGTTCTATGCCGTTGATTGGTGTCATTTTGTAGTCACAGACAAAACAATCGTATTTTTTTAGGTTTTGGTCGAGGATTTTTATTGGGTTGTGGGTTGTGTCTATATCTATTTTAGTGTTTTTCTGGTCGATGTATTGTTTTGTGAGTTCGAGAAAATTAGGGTCATCATCTATTAATAGGGCTTTAATTTGGTTTTTAGAACACAAGTAGCTGCACCTCAATGTTGGTTGGTGTGGATAGAAGGTGTTTTGTTCTTTATAAATTATTTTTTATAAGCTGGTTTATTAAGTTTTTTTATTTTATTGGGGTTTCTATCGATTTTTAGGTGTATATAATGGTTTTTTTGGTTTGTTTAGTCTTTTATGTCTAGTCCTCCTAGTAGGACTATTCCGTTTATTGTTATTTCTTGTTTTTTGTTTTCTGTTTGTTTTTCTGTTCTTAGTCTTGTGTCTTCTACTGCTCCGAGTATTGGTGTGATGTTGTTTTTGACTTCCCATCCTTCTGGTATTTTTATTTCTGCGCCTCCAAGGATTACTATGCAGTTTATTGTTGCGGGTGGGTTTTTTATTTCTGCGTCCCGGAGGTCTATGTTGACTGAACCGAGTATTGCGGTTATGTTTCCCCCTTTGAAGTTGTTTGATGTATTGAGTGTTTCATGTCCACCGAGCATCGTGAAAAGGTCGATTGTATCGGTTTCTTTTCCTTTTATCTTAGATACTTGAAGCCAGTTTATTAGTATTAATAAACCGATTGCTACGATTATTAGGGGCCACCATTCACGGATTACTGTGGTTGTGATTAAATTGAGTATAAGTAGCTGTAGTATTCCGAAAAAGAGTATGATTATTAGTGGGCCTAAGATGTTTGTTAGTTTGCTTTTTATTATTGCGTAGATGCCGAAAAGTACGAACAGGGTTGGTGTGTATTTGATTAGGTGGGTTGTGTCATAGATTCCTGTGGTTTCTAATAATAGTATTACACCTATAGCTATGAGTATTACGGCTAATACTGCTTGAAATGTTATTTTTTTCATAAACTATGCCTTTCAATATTATATATCTGATTTAGGTGGTATTAAGTTTAGTTTACCTATTAAGTTGGCATTAAGTTTTTTATTGATTCGATTGATTTTTATTGGTTTTATTGTTTTATTTGAGTGGGTAGGGTGGGAGGTTGTTTTTGGTTTGGGTTTGGTTTGTGTTGGTTTAGTCTGTTATTTTTATGTCGCCGAAGGATACTATTCCTTTTATTTCGAGGGTTTTGGGTTTGTTTTCTGTGGGTTTTTGTTTTCTTGTTCTTTTGTCGTGTACGTCTCCGAGTATTGGTGTTATGTTTATTTTTAGTTGCCATTCGTTTGGTACTTTGATTTCGGTGTCTCCGAATAGTACTATGCTGTTGATGGTTGTTTGTTTGTGTTTTGGTTTTGAGTCTCTTAGGTCGAGTTGTATGTCTCCGAATATTGCTGTTGAACTTCCTCCTACGAATTCTTTTGATGTTATTCTTGTTTCTATTCCTCCGAACATTGCGAAGAGGTCGATGTAGTCTGTTTGTTCTTTTTTAATTGTTTTTGATTTGAACCAGTTTAGCAGTATTGAGAGGCCTATTGCTATGATTATTAGGGGCCACCAATCTCTTATCATTGCTGTGGTTAGTAGGTCTATTAGGTAGAGTTGTAGTAGTCCGAATATTAAGATTATTAGGATCGGTCCGGAGAGGTTTTGGAATTTACTTTTTATCAGTATGTATGCTCCAAATAGAACGAATAGGGTTGGTGTGTATTTGATTAAGCTGGTTGTGTCATAGATTCCTGTTGTCCGTAGAAGTAGTAATAGACCTAAAAACACAAGTATTAAAGCGAATATTGCTTGAAGTGGTATTTTCTTCATTATAATCTCCTTATCAACTATCTAATCAAGTTATATATAAATCTAAGTGCTCTATTATCCTTTATTAACGATAGCATTATATATGTTGAACTGAGTATATGTAGTTTAATTGTAGTAATATTACGGTTGAATAGTTATACTGTATTTTATTTGTGGTTGTTATGAGTTGTGATTTTGCTGTTAGAACTGTTGGTTTGTCGAAAAGGTTTGGTGATTTGTGGGCGGTTAGGGATTTGGATTTGGAGATCTCTATGGGGAGTGTGTATGGTTTTTTGGGGCCTAATGGGTCTGGTAAGACAACTACGATGAGGATGCTTACGACTCTCACTAAACCTACATCTGGCTCGGCAGAGATCATGGGTGTTGATATTCAGGATAGGGAGCGGGTTATAGGTAAGATTGGTTATCTGCCTGAACAACCGCCTTTGTTTGAGGAGCTTAGTGGGTTGGAGCAGCTTAGTTATGTTTCTAAGTTATATGGTTTGTCGAGCGATGTTGCAGGTGAAAGAATTGAGTATTATCTTAGGAAGTTGGATATGGTTGATGCTGCAGGACGTAAGATTGAGGGATATTCCAAAGGTATGCGTCAGAAAATAGGTATTATACAGGCCGTTATCCATAAACCAGAAGTTGTTTTTCTGGATGAACCGACCAGTGGTCTTGACCCAAAATCAGCTAGAACTGTAAAAGATCTTATCTCGGAGCTTTCTGGTTCCAGTGAAACCACTGTTTTTCTCTCCACCCACATTCTGTCCGTTGTTGATGAGTTGTCAGATAAAGTTGGTGTTTTAAAGAACGGTGATCTGGTTACTGAGGGCGCTCCAGAAGACCTCAAAAAGAAGGTTGAGAGTGGAGAGTCCAGGAGTCTGGAAGAGGTATTTCTCTCCGTTACTGCCGACCATAAAGAAGAAAGTAAAGGTAGATAACACATGGATTTCTTTGAAGTTAAACATGGATTAACCATCGGAGAACTCGATGTACGGCGAACAGTCAAAACGTATTGGGGTATGGAAGAAGTCGCCACTATAGCGGTTTATTTAATCATAGTTTTGGCTGGTGCTGTGGCCGGTGGTTACGCTGGATATCAAGCTGCAGGTTTGTTAGGTGGTGGCGAGCTGGCCGGCCTACCGATAACAAGTATGTTGGGTGGGATTATAGCAGTCTTCTGGGTTTTTATAGTCTTTATTATGGTTTTTAGGGCATTGGGTGAGCGTGGAACTCCGACTGTGGTTGATAACCTGCTTCATGTAACTCCGTTGTATGGTGTTTGTTGGGGGATACTGTTCTCAGAGATTGTATATATTTTAATGTGGATTCTCATTCCCGCTGTTGGAGTTGGAGTTGGATTCGCTTTGGGCGGAGGTGGCGTTGTCCAGGTTTTACTTGTACCTTTGGTTGTGGTTCTTTTTGCCATAAGCTCCATTGCTGTTGGATATCCATTAGGCATAGCCCTACGTTACGTTCTCACTAGATTCAGGTTTATAGTTAAGTATAAGGTCCCTTTGATTATCGGGGTGTTCTTCCTGTATATCCTTCTGGTTGTTTTTGGTTTACTGGAGAACATTGCAGTTTCAATGTATGAACCCGTTCAATCGACACCTATGGCTTGGTATGCAGACCTATTACTGATTGGTGTTGAGGATGTGGGTACCTCGGTTTTGAATGGATTTTTAGTTTTGTTGTTTTCATTTTTATTGTTACCACTGTCTGTTTTTGCCACGCGTTTTGTTGGTGGTAAGAACTGGTTTTCAGATCCGGTTCTGGTTGATGAAAAAAGTGGGGGGGAGGTTGTTCAGGATCTGAATAGTTATCTTGAGCCTGGAGTTCTAAGTGGTTTGTTGGGCGGTAAGGTTGAAAGTTTAATGGCTAATGTGGTTCGGCAGACAGTCAGGAAGCCTATCAAATCGATTTACGCTGCTTTACCTATATTGATTGTAGGTCCAATGTTTGTTGAAATGCCAGGCTACCTGCCGTTTCTTGTATTGTTTGTGGTTGTTTGGGCTGCTGGCAGTCTTTTCAGCTTGAATATACTGGGAGATCAGGGTAGTTTTCTACCTACATTGTTATTGACTGGTGTCAGAGGAAAGGAGTTGGTTTGGGCACATTTATTGCCAACCCTGTTCATAGGTGTTCCAGTTGGAGTAGTCTTGGTGCTTTTAACCGGTTATTGGGTTGGTGTTGAACTTGCTGAACTGGGCCTGTTGTTGGGTTCAACTATCTTATTGATGGTTCTAGGTAGTTTTATGTCAGTTTGGCTTGGAACAGTATTCCCTCGATTCGACTCTATAAAAATAACTAAATCTATGAGCGTTGTTCTCCCCAGCAAGATGGCTTATATAGGATTCACCTTCTACCTAGCGTTATGTATTTCAGCAAGTGTTTTCGTCTACAGTGATGAAGCTAGAGAGATTGTCTCTGCATTTTCAGGGTGGGTATTGCCGTTTGGATTGGAGCTTGGAACAAGCTTGTTGTTGTGGGGATCGATATTGGTGTTGGTTTTAGCAGTTATAATACCTATTTTTGGATATAGGAGGGCTGTTGTTAAAATAGATAAGTATACTCTCGAGTGACATCCTCCCCGACCTTAGAGGACGGGGTTTCCGACCGTTTAATGGTTACCACCTACTTCACCGACTTGCGTTGCAGAGGTCGGGTCAACAGTAGTGGTTTCGGGCGTTGTCACAACACCCCTGACATCAGAAGAGGTCTCATTGTACTTTCCGATGCCCCGTCTGGCTATGTTATGTGCACCGTTCACATCAGCGTTTATGAGAGTGCCGTCACCTGCTTTAAAGAGACCTCTTTCTATTCTCGTACCTATGTACTCTTCGTGATGTTCTACAGGTTCTCCGTCTAAAAAAGAACATTTGGTTGTGTGTGATTCGTTCACCAGTTTAAAGTCTATCTCGTAGTATTCGCACTTGTGTTTCAACTTCTGCTTGAATGTGTCGAACGGTATCTGGACAAAGTTTTGGTTTTTTTATCACCGATATTTACCTTTTGTTTCCAGTCTTTACCATTACCGACCAGTACAGTTCCTATCCTGTTATCTTTGCAGTGTTCAATTATTTTGTGTACGGTTTTGTTTAGGTAGTCGTGTATTTTGTTCCGTCTATTCTTGAATAGTTTTTTTATCTGTTTAGTATCGCATTCTATATCTTGTTTGTCCTTGATATTTCTCAACCTTGCTATCTCCTTGTTGTACCATCTGTTTATTGATTTGAGTTTACGCCCGTCTATTATGGCTGAGCGTCCAGAGTGGTCGGCAAAGGTGGCGAGGTTATTCACACCGAGGTCTATGGATAGGAATGTATCTTCTTTTGTTTCGATAGGGTTTTTTTCTTCTTTGTATACTAGTCTGTATTTGAAGTATTTTGCGTTGGCTTTTGGTAGGATCTGTAGTCTTTTTATATTTTTATTTCTCACTTCTTTGTATGTGAATAGTGTTTGGATTTCTTTCTGTTCGTACCCAAACTCTTCTCTAAACTTCTTGGGTACGCCAATCCTGAGATAGTTATCTTTGATTTGGAACATTTGGTTGGGGAAGTCGAGTAAGTAGAATCCTTCCTTATCGAGGTAGTTTGGTGGTGATACTTTGTTAGAGTCGTATTTACCTTCTCTAGCTTTCTCCACCAACTTGAAGTAGGATTGGAAGGCTTTGTCTACCTGTTTCATTGTTTGTTGGGCGGCCTGTGAAGGGAGTATTTCGTAGTTTCAACTTTTGTTTTTGAGTCTTTCCCATGTGTTGTAGTAGTTTAGGTATTCTCTGTTATCGAAGAATTACTGTCTCATTTCGTAAAGTGTTTCGTTGTACATATTCTTGGATAGATGGCAGAGACTACGCAGTATCTCGTATTCCTTTTTGTCCAGTTTTCTGAGGTTCTGAGGTAGCGTCTTTTTCATTGTTTATCATATCCTTTCATAGTTATCTAGTTTTTTCCTTACAGACCGATTCATCAGCCACCTAAATCAAAGATTTAGGATGGTGTCTTCTCGATCACTTAGATAAAAAAAGTTGGAGGTGGGTTTTTTAGTTTAGGTGTTTTTTGAGTGTTTTTTTGGCTTGTTTTCTTTTTTCTTGGTGTGTTTTTAGGAATTGTTTCATGTGTTCGGCGGTTTCTTTTTTGCATTGGCCGCATAGTCTTTGTCCTTGTTTGCAGTTGTTGTATATTTCTTTGATGTGTTTGTTGTTTTGTATTAGGTGGAAGTATAGTAGTTCGTATATTGCGCAGTTTTCTGGTTCTCCGCCTTCTTTTTTTTGTTGTTTGAGGTTTTCTTGGCCTCCTGTTTTTGCTTTCATTATTTTGTCTGCGGCTTTTTGTGGTTTGTCTGTTAGGGCTATGTAGCTGTCTTTTACGCTGCTGCTCATTTTGCCTCCTTTTAGTCCTGTCATGAATCTGTGGTATGTTGAGCTGGGTGGGTAGAATCCGTATCCTTTGTTTTGTATTTCGTGTTGTCTGACTATTTCTGGTATTTTTGGGTTGTTTGTTTTTATTTCGATGTGTTCTGTGTAGGTTTTTGTTTTTCCGTGTTTTTGGAGTTTTTGTTTTAGTTGGTTGATTTGTTTTTGTGTTGCGTGTCTTGATCTTATTTTGTAGTGGTTGTTTGTTTTTTCTATGCTGAATAGTCGCATTCTTTTGGATATGTCTCTTACTAGCCGGAGGTGGGGGTCTTGGTCGGTTCCTGCTGGGACTATTACTGGTTTTGGACCGCCTTGGCTTGGTGTTTGTGGGTATAGTATGTCTGCTGATTGTATTGGTGCTGCGTACATGTGGGCTAGTGTTGTTTGGTTGTTGAATCCGTATATGGATTTTAGTTCGCCGTAGTTCATTTTGTTTGATGCTTCGAATGCGAGGTTTCTGACTTGTTGTTGTTGTGATTGGTAGTATAGTTGTGTGTTTTCGGGGTTGAGGCCGAGTGCTATTAGGCTTAGTAGGTAGTTTTTGCCTGATTTTTTGCTTTGTTTTAGTGGTAGGTTTCGTGCTGCTAGGGCTTCCATGTCTGCTATAGCTGCGTATATTTGGGCTCCTTGTTGTTGGTGCCAGATTAGTTGGTCCATCACCATTTTGTGGCCTAGGTGTGGTTGTCCTGTTGGTACGAACCCGCTCATGGCTGCATATGGTTGGTTGTTTTTGATTGCGTTTAGTATTAGGTTGAAGTCTCTGTGTCCGAAGACTATTTCTCTTTCCATTAGGGGGTGTGGGTTTTTAATTTTTGTTTTGTCTAGGTCTTGGATTCCGAATTCTTTTTTTAGTTTTCCGTAGTCTTCTATTTTGTCTGAGGTCCATGGGTCGATTTGCAGTTTTGTTTCCTCCTTTTTTTTGTTTTTAGAGTTTGATTCTTTCTATTTCTATGTAGTTGATTTTTCGGTCGACTACTGCGAATAGTATTTTTTTTCTTACGTTTTGTGTTAGTCTTACTGTTCCTGATAGTTCTGGTGGGTGTAGTTCTGTTTTTTTGTCTGTTGTGTGTACTAGGTATTCGGCGTGGCTTAGGTTGTTTGGGTTTTTATATTTTTTGTATACTCGGTAGTCTGTTCCGAATTTGAATCCTGTTTTTGGTATTAGGCCTCTTTCCCTAAGGTCTTTGTATACTTGGTATTTTTTGGTGAATCTTTTGGGGTCGGCTGTTTTTTGTTTGATTTTTTTGTTGTTTGTTTTGAGTTTGAGGTGTTTTTTGTCTTTTAGGTATTGGGTTTCTGTTAGTGATAGTTGGTATATGTTTCCTGAGAATGGTTTTCCGTAGAAGTATTTGTTGTATAGTTTTTCTCCGTTTTTCCATAGTAGTGTTCTTTCTTCGAGTAGTGTTCCTCTTGCTTGTGTGTTTTTTATTTGTTTGGCTGTTCCTTTTGGGTTGGTTTTTTTGGTTTGGTAGTATGTTATGTCGCCTTCTCCGTCTACTAGGGCGAGTAGTGTTTTTTTTCTTAGGTTTTCTGATTTTTTGGTTCTTTTGAGTATCCAGTTTATGTTTATTTTGTCTTTCTCTGAGTAGATGTGTACTAGGTATTTGAATTGGTGTTTGTCTGGTTTTTTCCCCCTGTCGTATAGGAATAGGTCTGCGGATTCTCCGCCTTGTTTCATGAATAGGCCTCTTTCTCTGAGGTCTCTGTATACTATGAATTTTAGTTCGAATCTTGGTGTGTGTTTGCTGGCTGTTTCGATTAGTTTTTCTTTGTTTAGTTTTAGTTTGTTTTTTTCTGTTAGGTATGCTGCTTCTATGTGGTTGAGTAGTAGGGTGTTGTTTGTTATTTTTCCGTAATAGCTTTCTTGTAGGTCTTTGATTTTGTTTTGGTTTTGGATTTGTACTCCGTTTTCGTTTATTTCCGGCATGTTTAGTTTGAATTGTTGTTTGTTGTTATTTTAGTTGTTGTTTTTTTGTTGTTTTATTTTGAATTTGCAGTGTTTGTGTCCTAGGCCGTGGCATTCTGTTTCTTTTATTTTTATGTTTTGTTGGGTTTTTGTGTTGATTATTCCTTCTATGATTCCTTCGTCTAGGGAGCATAGTGGTCTGCCTACATTTGGCATATCGCTGGGAGTCGAAGCATTCTTTTACTGTGATTGTGTTGTTTTGTATTTGTATTTGGCCGAGTTGGTGTTTTTAGGTTTTGATTAGGTTTATTTTCTGCAGTTCTTGTAGGCGGATGGGTATTGTTGATTTTTTTGGTTATTTGGGTTTCTGTTATTGGTTTGTTTTATAGGATTTTGAGCATCCAAACGACATAGAAACATCATAAATAAAAAAATACCGAAACTCGGCCTATAACACAACAAAATAAATATAAACGTAGTGAATTGAATCGCATGCTACTTACTCCCCTCCAATTCCTCTATTTTTTTATCGATAATGCGAAAGAGATAATTATTTATAGGAACAATAGGATTCGATGTTTTCAAACTTAAAGCTAAAAGCATCGATGATGGCTTCTTTAGGAGCTATTATTGGAGCCACAACACTGGCATTAGCAATCGTATTAATGTTCGCTGACGCACCAATACTACTATCAGTATTACTAGTGGTTCCGTTCTTCCTACTACAATGGCTTTTTGCTCCAACAATAGTGGAGAAAGCATACAAGGTTGAAGAAGCAGATCCACAGCAATACAGACAGTACCATGAATCGGTTGAAAGAATAGCTAGGCAGTCAGGGATAGATAAACCACACGTCATGATCGCTGACATGGACCTACCTAACGCATTCGCCTACGGAAATTTCCGTAGTGGCGACAAAGTTGCTATAACAACTGGATTGCTAAAAAGACTTGAATGGGAAGAAGTTGAAGCCGTAATAGCTCACGAAATCGGACACCTAAAACACAACGACTCAACATACATGATGGTTCTATCAATACTACCAGCACTATTCCTAGTTCTAGGTAGGATGTTATTTTACTCATCACTTTTCGGGTCACAAAACGACAGCAAACCAATGATACTCATCGCTGTAGCCTCAATGGTCTTCTACCTAATACTACAGATATGCATAATGTACTTCAGCAGACTCAGAGAATACTATGCAGACCGTCATTCAGCAAACGTAGTTAGAAACGGCGATCAAAAACTAGCAAGCGGCCTAATGAAAATAAGCAATGGAATCGACAGCATCAAAAAACAAGACTCACAGAGATCTAGATCTAGATCTAGAAATCCAAGAGCACAAGGTATGTCAGGAATGATGGGTGGCGCAAGCCCAATGGCACTCTCAATGAAACCATTATTGATAGCAGACCCCGACGTCACAGGAAATCTAGCAGACAGAAGACAGATAACAGAATACGCAGAACAAGACCTATCACTACGAGAAAAACTAATGGAACTGTTCTCAACACACCCAAACATCAAAAAAAGACTCAGAGCACTCAAACTCTAAAAAAACATCCAACATTTTTTTTCAACCCCCATAATTAGATGTCATTAGATGCGAAACCTTTTTTGTGTTGGTAAAGTTGATATTTAACAGTGAATATGAACCGAGATAAAGATCTTGACAAGATTAGAAAAAAGAAAATAAAAAAACTTAAAGAGAAACTGGAGAAAGAAAACATGAACGAAGGTAAACCTATAGAAGTTACAGACGAAAACTTCGAAGAAGTAGTTAGCAAAAACGAAATGGTCATAATCGACGCCTGGGCAGAATGGTGCAACCCATGCAAAAAACTAGAGCCAGTTATAGAAGAACTCGCAGAAGAATACCAAGACGAAATCATCTTCGGAAAACTAAACGTCGATGAAAACGGCGGAGTCGCAAGAAAATACGGAATAATGTCTATACCAACCCTACTGTTCTTCGAAGACGGAGAACTAGTAAACAGAACAGTCGGAGCCCTACCAAAACAACAACTACAAAGCGTCATAGAAAAAGTAACAGCCTAAACCAAAACCCCAAACCCAATAAAACAAATAAAATAGATAAAATAAAATAAAGGTACCCACAGCTGTGGCTGGAACTATGTGGGTATATTAATTATATTTAGGTTAAAACCTAAATCAGAATGTTTACATTGGAAACACTAATTCTCTAAAAACATCCATAAAAAATAACCAGAGCTAAGGCCATTTAAAAAAGACATAAAAAACTGTCATGTATACAAAGAAGCATAAGAAACAGCATGACAAAATAACGATTCAATAGGTGTAACCTAAATGCCAAAAACAATTGTAGAAAAAATACTATCTAAATCCAGTGGAAAAGACCTAAAGGCTGGAGATTATGCCTTTGCAGATATAGACCTAGCAATGGCAAACGACATAACAGCACCACTAGCCGTAGAAGGTTTCCAACAAATAGCAGACAAAGTCTGGGACCCAAATAAAATATATATCCCACTAGACCATCAAGCACCAGCAGACTCAATAAACGCCGCAGAAAACCATAAAAAATTGAGGGAGTTTGCTAGGGAGCAGGGTATTAAGTTGTATGATGTTGGTGAAGGTGTTTGCCACCAACTAATGTTGGAGAACCATGTGGAGCCAGGGCAGTTGGTTATAGGAGCCGACAGCCACACCTGCACCTACGGTGCAGTAGGAGCGTTCGCAACAGGAGTAGGATCAACAGACATGGCAGCAGCATTCGCAACAGGAAAACTATGGTTCAAAGTACCACAAACAATCAAAATAAACCTAACAGGACAAACAAAACAAAACGTAAGCGCAAAAGACATAATCCTAAAACTATGCAAAAAAATAGAAGCAGACGGAGCACTCTACAAAGCCCTAGAAATCACAGGACCAACAACAAAAAACCTAACAATCCCATCAAGAGCAACACTAACCAACATGGCAATAGAAATGGGAGCAAAAACAGCAATAATACAACCAGACAAAAAAACAGAAGAATACACCGGAGTTGAAGCACCGGAATGGCTATATTCCGATCCTGATGCAGATTACGTACAGGAAATCGAATTAGACGTTTCCTCTTTGGAGCCGCAGATAGCTGTTCCCCACCAGGTCGACAACGTCCACGATATAACAGAGGTTGAAGGCACCAAAATCGATCAGGTGTTTATCGGTTCTTGTACTAATGGACGTCTTGAAGATTTAGAGGCTGCAGCCAAGGTAGTTAAAGGACGTAGTTTTTCTGAAGATGTTCGTGTTATAGTGGTTCCTGCAAGTAGAGATGTATACAACAAAGCTGAAGAAAAAGGATTTTTAAAAACATTGTTTGAAGCCGGCGCTGTTGTTGAAGCACCATGCTGTGGCCCGTGTATGGGTGGTAGTTTTGGTTTGCTTGCCGGTGGTGAAGTCGGGTTAGCTACTTCTAACCGTAATTTCCGTGGAAGAGAGGGTTCACCTGACGCTGAAGTATATCTTAGTTCACCGGAAGTTGCTGCTGAAAGCGGTATACAAGGAAAGATAGCTAAACCAAGAGGTGATTTTTAATGAGTAGAGCTTGGAAGTTTGGAGACGATATAAGTACAGACGCAATAATACCGGGTAGATACTTAACTATGAACACACCGGAAGAACTCGCAGAATATGTATTTGAAAGTGAAAGAAACGAGTTTGCAAGTGAGGTTGAAAAAGGTGACATAATCGTTGCCGGTGAGAACTTTGGTTGTGGAAGCAGTCGTGAACACGCACCACTAGCTATAAAAGGAGCTGGTGTTGACACAGTTATAGCTAAAAGCTTCGCTAGAATCTTCTTCAGAAACTCCATAAACCTAGGTTTGATGGTTGCTATCTCAGATGAAGCTGACAAGATAGAAGATGGAGACGAAATAGAGATAAAAGACAACAAAATCGTGAACAAAACCAAAAACGAGTCATACAACATAGAAAAAGCCCCTAGCTTCATAGAAAACATAGTTCAGCACAATGGATTGTTAAAATACGTAGAGAAGGAGATGCTATAAATGCATGAAATACCTGTATTACCTGGAGACGGAATAGGCCCCGAAATAATAGATGAAGGAAAAAAAGTAATTGAAGCCGCAGCAGACGTACACAACTTCAACATCAAATGGAAAGAATATCCATACGGCGCAGACCACTACTTAGAGACAGGGGAAACAATCCCTGAACACGCCCTTAAAGAACTCTCCAAATACGACGCAATATACCTAGGTGGGTTAGGAGACCCTAGAGTAGAACCAGGAGTGCTTGAAAAAGGAATACTACTAAAACTAAGGTTTTATTTCGACCAATACGTAAATTTAAGACCAATAAAACTATTACCAGGAGCAGACTGTCCATTAAAAAACCCTGGAGACATAGATTTCGTAGTATTAAGAGAGAACACCGAAGACTTCTACGTAGGTGTTGGCGGCAGAGCTGAAAAAGGCAAATCACAGAAAACACTTGAAATAGAAAGAGAACTCTACAACCTCAAATTCGACCTCGACATCGAAAGCGATTCAGAAGAAATCGCATACCAACTCGGAGTTATAACCCAAGAAGGAGCTGAAAGAATAATCGAATACGCATTCGATTACGCAGAAAAAACAAACCGAGAAAGAGTTACAGGCGTAGACAAAGCAAACGTACTATCCGACATATATGGATTCTGGAGAGAAATACTAGAAGAAACAAGCAGCAAATACCCAGACATAGAACACGAATACAACTACGTCGACGCAGCAACAATGTGGTTCGTTAAAAACCCAGAATGGTACCAAGTAGTCGTCACACCCAACATGTTCGGAGACATAATAACCGATTTAGGAGCAATGATACAAGGAGGCCTCGGACTAGCACCAGGCGGAAACATAAATCCAAACGGAACAAGCATGTTCGAACCAATACACGGAACAGCTCCAAAACACGCAGGTAAAAACAAAGTAAACCCAATAGCAACAATCTGGTCCGGAGCACTAATGCTAAGACACATAAACGAAGACAAAGCCGCAGACACAATAATAAAAGCAATATCAGAAACCGTAGAAAACGGAAAAACACTCACCTACGACATGGGTGGAAACGCAGGAACAGACGAAGTCGGAACAGAGATAGCTCGGAGGATACACGAAAATGGATAAAAAAGAAATAAAAAACAAAATCAACAAAATATGCCGATCGAACGACGGAATAAAAATAATGAAAAAACCAGAAAACATCGAAGAAGAAGTACTAAACGCAATACTCTCACACGGAGACAAAGAAACAGAAGAACTAACAGAACAAGAAATAGAAGACACAATAAAACAAATCACCCAGAAAAACAAACAAAACAAAAAAGAATAAAACAAAACCAACCACACAAGACACCACACCGAAAACCATAAAACAATATCGGTACTAAACATACAGAGACATGTCCCGATGGGGTAGTGGACTATCCTTATGGCCTGCGGAGCCGTGAACCCGGGTTCAAATCCCGGTCGGGACACTCAACCAACCCCAACCAACAAAAAAACTCCATAAGGTTTTTAATCTAGAAACGATAAGTAAGGTCTGTCCAAAACGGACACCTCTAAAAACATCACTTCTTACTTCAAATGCCGCCATAGCTCAGTTGGTAGAGCGCCACGCTGTTAACGTGGTGGCCACCGGTTCGAGTCCGGTTGGCGGCGCTTTAACTCCCCCCACTTTTTCCCCAACCAACAAAAAACACAACAACCCAAATACTCTATACCACAGTTCTAATTGAATAAAACCTAAAAAATATTGGTTTATATTAAAAAAACAAGTTAAAACTTGTTTTCACGTTATAAGAAGCAAAAGATACAAGTTTATTCCAGAAGGATTTTTCCTGAAAGACAATACCTTAAATTTAAGAGATTAAAGACGAGTTGTGTTGAGTTGGGTTTTTATATGTTGAGTTGGTTTGGTGTGTTTGTTGGTTGATTGGTTATTGGAGGTTGGTTAGTATATCGACTAGATGTTCTGAATGTGATGAGATTGAATACATGCCTTATACATGTAAGTTCTGTGGGCAGGAGTTTTGTGCTGAACACAGGCTTCCTGAAAACCATTCATGTCCTGGTTTATCTGATTATAAGGCTAAGTTGAGGAGTCAAGGGAAGATAATGGATCCAAAGAACGGTAGTGTGGGTTCAGAACCTAGTTTGGTTGATAAATATCTTCCATTTTTATCATATTTTAAGGGAAATGTTGCTTTACTTTTACTTGGCTTGATTTTCATAGCTTATGTAGTTCAAATTGTATTGAGAGGTATAGATCCTTTGTTGGAGGTTTCAGTTTTCTTTTTAGGCCCTGATTTTGTTGAAAGACCTTGGTCGATTTTATCAAGTATGTTTGCTCATGGTAATGAGTTCCATCTATTTGTCAATGCCATCGTATTGTTTTTCTTTGGACCTGAGTTAGAGAGACGTGTTGGTAGTAGGCGTTTGATCGAGGTATACTTAGTAGCAGGTATTGTTGGTGGCTTGGCTCACGTTTTATTTATGGATAGTTATGTGGTTGGTGCGAGTGGAGCGATTTTTGGTGTTTTCGGGGCTTTAACGATGTTGGCGCCGAATATGCGTATCTTCTTGGTTGTTATTCCAATGAAGTTGTGGGTTGCAACCGTGATTTTTGTAGTGCTTAATGTAGCTATGATTGGTCAAGGCCCGATAGCCAGTTTAGCACATCTAGGTGGCCTTGGAATAGGTCTGTTGTATGGATTGTTATTTAAGAATGACGGTGATCAGAAACCTAAATCAGATCTATTAAGAGGCGGTCGGAAGAGGTATTAACTTTAATTGTTTTGATTTTTTACATGTAAACTGTGGTTGGTTTACAGGGTTGTTGCAACTATCAGTTTTATATCGATTATTAGAAGGAATATTACTATCGTTTTTATAAATTTTTGTTTTGTTTGTTTTTCTGACTATTTTTTTTCCTGCGGTTTTTAATCCTAAATATGATGTTGGTAAGATCAATAGTCCGATTAGCATTGGTGTTGGTAGAATAGCACCACTAATTATGTATGTTGTTATCCTTGCAGTATCGAGTACTATGCTGATATCTCCTGTTGTTGCTATGTATATTGACTTAGGTAGGTAGTGGACATTTAGGAAGGCCCTCTAACTACGCCTCCGGTTCCGAATATTCCTGCTAAGGTTCCATAGAGTGTTCCTCAGACTATCGGTGTTGCCTTATTTTTTGGTAAACTGAAGCTATGATTGTAAAAAAATAGGGTACATAAAAAAAACTAATATAAACCCTACAATTGGGGTAATATTGTCAATGGTAGTTCCAACACTAATCTAGCTGTTATATATGTGGCTATGATTCCTGGTGCTCCAAAAAGTAGTATTAAAGGATAGTATTAAAGGCCATTCTATTCCTTCTTGAAATCAGGTTATCAATCCTATTTTTGTGTTTTTTGTGGTTTAGAAGTAGGGTTCTCTTTGGTTAATTGCTTTTAGTAATGCTTTTTCCATGTCTTTTTTGAATGGGATGTGGTTGTCTTCTCGCATGAGGCATGGTTTAAATTCTCCACAGCTTGTGACTCTTAGTCTGGTGCAGTTTTCACAGAACTCTGTGTTGTGCATCGGTCGGACAACTTCGATTTCAGCATTATCTATGTAGTATTTTTTTCTATGGTGCATTCTGCGTGTTTCGATTTGGTCTGCTTGGTTTTTTAGTTGTTTTTCAATTGGATCTATGTTGTAGTGATATTGGCTGTAGTTTTCTTGGTCTTGAAGTGTGTTTGTGTCGTGATACTCTATGAACTGTAATATGATGTCTTTGTTTTTGGCGTAGTTTATGAACTCTTTGATTTCGTTTGTATTTAAGGTGTTCAGTAATACTGTGTTTATTTTAACTGGATACAAATCTGATTGTTCTGCAGCATCGATTCCTTTTAAAGCTTTTTTTAGGTTGCCTCCACCGGTGAGGTCTCTGTATGTTGATGGGTTTAAGGAATCTAGGCTTATGTTCACGCGGTTTAAACCGGCTTTATATAGTTCATCTATCTTTTGGGGTAGTAGAATTGCGTTTGTTGTTAAAGATAGGTCTTTTAAGTAGGGAGAGATTTTCTTTATTATTGTTGTTAGGTCTGGTCGTAGTAAGGGTTCGCCTCCTGAAAGCTTCACCTTTTCAATCCCATATTTATTTCCTAATTTAACTGCTTCTACAATCTGTTGCTGTGTAATCTGGCTGCATCTATCTCCATTTTCACCTTCGTTATGACAGTAGATGCAGTCTAAATTACATGCCTGTGTTAGAGAAAACCTCAAGTTTGTTATTTCACGGCCATACCTATCTTCAATGGAACAAGCCATATAGACATAATTATCTTTGGTTTGATAAAAAAACAACTGTAAAAAAAATATTCTGTATGCAGGTTAGGTATTTTATAACTTTATATTTAGGTTTGTTTTTAGGTTATTTTGAGTATTGTTTTTATTCCGATATATGTTGAGTATCCTATTCCTATGAACATGATTGATGTCATTAGGTAGTATGCTGGTATTACCCATTGGTATGGTGGTGGTGTTAGTGGTAGTAGTAATCCTATTAATGAGACTGTTGCGGTTGGGATTATCAGTATGTATCCGGCTAGTGCTGGGGAGAGTTTTTGTTTTATCAGTGTTGTTGTTCCGAGTATTATAACGATTGTTCCGATGAGTAATGTCCAGGGTTCTCCTTGTCCAACTGTGTTGTTTATTGTTTGGTATCCGATGTTGGCAAGACCTGCTGTTATAACACCTATGGAGAACTTGTTGGTTTGTTTTTTATTCATTTTTATTTTATATTGGTTTTTATTTGGATTGCTCTCTGGATTATTGTTATTATTCCTAGTGTTATGAATATGATTAATAGCCATCCTAGTATTGTGTATCTATTTATGTTGGTGGGGTATATTGCTGTGAGGTATGTGGCTAGTATTATTAGTACGAGTCTGTTTGCTCTTCCTAGTAGGCCTGAGTATACTCTTCCGGCTCCTACGGCTTGGGCTTGCGTTCCTAGGTAGCTTGTCATTAGTACTGTTGTTATTGCGATTATTCCAAGTTCTGTTGGGGCGTAGGGTGATAGTGTGATTCCGGTGAGTATTAGTATGTCGGCGTATCGGTCTATTATGTGGTCGACGAAATCGCCTTTTCGGTTTGTGGTTCCTAGTGTTCTTGCTAGTTCTCCGTCTAGTAGGTCGAGTATTGAGTTTATTAGTACGAGTGTCCCGGCTAGTATTAGGTTTCCAAGTATGTATGCGATTGCGGAGAGTATTGCTGCTATTAGTGATGTTATTGAGAGTTGGTCGGGTGTGATGTTTTTTTGTGCTAGTTTTTTTGTTATTGGTTGGGTTGTTTGACTGGCTAGTGGTCTTAGTCTGTTTAGCATTGTAGAGAGCCTCTTATATTTATAGTTGGATGTCGTTTTCTTCGTTTAGTTCGTTGATCCAATCTATTTTTCCAGTGTTTTCTTCTGGTTGTTTTTCTATGGTTTCTTGGATTTTTTCAGCGACTTGTTTTGGGTTTAGGTTTGTTGTATCGATTTCGTTTATTGGTTTCTGGGTTTGCATTGCTTCTAGGAGTATTACGTCGACGGTTTCGGCCATGACGTTTTCGTTGATTTTTTGTTCGTTGAAGTTTTTTTGTTTAAGTCTTTTTCGGAGTTGTGTTGGGTGGCATCTTAATATTATTATTCGGTCTACGTCTAGTTGGTGTGAGAAATGGCTTTCGAAAACTCCTTTTTCTGGGATTGTTTGTTCTATTTTCTGTAGGTCTATTATGTAGCTGTCTCTTTTTTTGTCTTTCTCTGTGTAGAGTTGTTTGTTTTTGACCAGTTCGTTGAGGTGTGTTACGCTGTATTTTTTGGGTAGTTTTTTTGTGGCTGTTGTTTTTCCGGTTCCTGGTGTTCCGGTTATTGCTATCTTCATTTTTTCACTTTTTTGTTATTTTTTTTATTGCTTGGATTGTTTTGGTGTTTTCTCTGGGTTTTCCTACTGTTATCCGTATGTTTGTGTCTTTACATCCTGGGATTGGTGTGCAGTCCCTGACTATAATGCCTTTTTGCATTAGTTTTTCTGTCAGTTTGGTTGCTTTGTGGGGTGATGCATCGATGAAGATGTAGTTTCCTTGGGAGGGGTATGTTTTTAATGGTATTTCTTTTTGTAGTCTTTTTCTTTCTCTACGGGTTTTTTGTATTGTTTTTTCTAGGTGTTTTTTGTCGTTTAAGGCTGCTATAGCTGCTTCTATTGATGGTATTGCGAGTGGGAATGGTGGTGAAACTGCTTTGTATTTCTTGGTTATCTGTGGGGTTGTTAATGCGTATCCAATTCTCAATCCAGCTAGTCCGTATGCTTTTGAGAATGTTCTTAGTACAACCAGGTTGTCGTGTTTTTTTATTAGTTGTGCGTGTGTTTGGTCTGCGAACTCTACGTAGGCTTCATCGAGAACTACGAGGATGTCTTTTTCCAATATTTGTTTTAGTTTTTCTCTGTCGATGGTGTTTCCTGTTGGGTTGTTTGGACTGCATAGGAAAATGATTTTTGTCTTTGAATCGATTTTTTCAGTTATATTTTCAGGTATGTTATAGTTTTGATCTCTCTCTATGTGTTTTGGTTCGGCTTTATAGATTTTTGTTAGTAATGTGTAATATGAGAATGTGGGTGTTGGGATTAGGACTTGGTCTCCCGGCTCTATGTACATCTTCATTAGGCTTTCCATTATTCCATCCGAACCGGTGCCTAGAACGACGTTATCGATATCAAGTTTTGTTTTAGATGCTATCTCGTTTCGTATTCGGTCTGCATCTTTCGGTGATGGGTATCGGTATACTCTGTCGGCATTTTCTTTTATGGCTTGTATCGATTTAGGGGGTGGGCCGTAAGAGTTTTCGTTTGATGCGAGTGAGACGATTTCAGTGGGATTTAAATTGTATTTCTCTGCGATTTCGTCTTTGGTTTTACCTCGTTGGTATTCATCTATCTCTCTGGCTATTTTGTTCATTTCAACCAATTAGAGATACCACCTTATCGATTTCTTTTTTTGTAACTGTTAATGGAGGTACAAAACGTATTACGTCATCGCTGACTTTATTTAATAAGACGTTTTGTTCTAGGGCGTTGTCAACTATTTCTTGGGCTTTACCATCTGTTTCAAACCCTATCATCAATCCTTTACCTCTAACCTCATATACCCAACTGTTTTCCTCTCCTATTTTTTTCAGTTGGTTTCTCATGTAACTGCCTAGCTCTCTGGAGCGTTCAACCAACCCTTCCTGCTCTATGGTTTTTATTGTAGCTAGAGCTGATGTACAAGCGATTGGGTTTCCACCGAATGTTGAGGCGTGGTCTCCGGGAGTGAAGGCTTCTGCAACCTCTTTTCTAGCAACCAATGCCCCTACTGGAAATCCACCACCTAGAGATTTGGCAAGTGAAATTATGTCGGGCTCAACATCGTAGTGTTGGTATCCAAACCACCTACCTGTCCGACCCATACCGGTCTGTACTTCATCGAAAATCAATAGCGTTCCAGTGTCGTCACATACCTCTCGCACAGCTTCTATATATCCCTCTGGAGGTACATTCACACCTCCTTCTCCTTGTATAGGCTCCAATATCACCGCAGCTGTTTCCCCAGAAACCCGGTTCTTCAGTTCCTCAATATCTCCATACTTCACAAAAGAGAATCCTGGCACCAATGGTTTGAACGGACCTCTATACCGATTTTTCCATGTAGCGCTTAAAGAACCAAGTGAACGGCCATGGAAAGAACCTTCTGCAGCTATTATCTCATTATTTTCAGTCGCCCTTCTAGCCAGTTTTATAGCGGCTTCATTCGCTTCTGTACCACTATTACCGAAAAAAACTTTATCTCCAAACGATAGTTCAGATATCTTCTCTGCAAGTTTTGCCTGACTCTCAATGTGATAGAGGTTGGAGCAATGAATCAACTTACCAGCTTGCTCCCTAACTGCCTCGACAACATTTGGATGGCAATGGCCAACAGAGTTAACAGCTATCCCTGCAACGAAATCAAGATATTCATTGCCCTCAGAATCCCATACACGTGTTCCCTCACCACGCTCCAACAATAAAGGCAATCTATTATAAACATTGATTAGGTGTTTCTCACCTAACATAGAAATCTCTTCATAACTCATTTATATCACTCAGAAAAACGATCAGTTATTCATATTCAATGGTGCCTGGAGGCTTATCGGTAACATCATATACAACCCTGCTAACACTTGATATCTCACTTGTTATTCTCTGACCCATCTTCTTTAAGCTCTCCATAGGTATGTTCATAGCGCGTGCAGTCATTCCATCACGTGATTCAACGGACCGGATAGATATAATCCATCCATGCACTCTTTTGTCACCTTTAACTCCTGTTCCACGTGAAAGTAAAGCTGCAAAAGCCTGCCATGGTTCATACTTCATTATCTCTTCCTCCACTATCGCGTTAGCTTCACGTACAACATCTAGTTTCTCCCTAGTAATCTCCCCAATAACCCGTACTCCAAGACCCGGTCCTGGAAACGGCATTCTCTCTGTAATATCTTCAGGTAGGTCAAGAGCACGTCCAACCTCCCGAACCTCATCTTTATACAAATCACTAACCGGCTCGACAATACTTTTAAACTCAATACGCTCAGGAAGTCCACCAACGTTGTGATGGCTCTTAATCCCACCATCGCTCTCTATCTTATCTGGATAGATGGTTCCTTGAATAAGATAATCTATATCAAGCTCCCTAGCAACCTCCTCGAAAATACGTATAAACTCCCGGCCAACAACATGCCTTTTCTCTTCAGGATCAACAACACCTTCTAACTCACCCAAAAACCTATCTCTAGCCTCAACAACCCTTAAATTCATGTGACTGAAGGTCTTCTTTATCTGATCAACCTCACCCTTCCGCATCAAACCAGTGTCAACAAAAACAGGATGTAGGTTTTCCCCAATAGCCCTATACGCAAGTTCAGCGCAAACAGAACTATCAACACCACCAGATAAAGCAATCATTGCATCTCCATCAATCTCACCATCGATATCACTAACCGCTTCCTCAATAAACTTTTCAACTTCAACCATACAAACACCATTCAAATTATCAATACTAAGCTAAATAACAAATAAACATAACTGCTAACAACAAACATTAAACTCAATACCTATTAACTGGTTTCCAAAACACACCCCAAAAACACAAAAAACCAACCATCTTACCAACAACAGAAAACCTCATCTACTTTAAAATCCATGGAGTTTCAGAGAAGTTTGATATCTTACTACCCTTATTTTTCCACGGTTTTATCAATAACCCACTACTCTCCAGTTATCATATCGGTTAATAGGGCATATTTGGCTTTCAATATATGTTGGCTTTGTTCAAACCATTGTTTATAAGAACAATATTTAAATCAGATAGGTTTTTTAAGTTTCTTGCCAGTATGTTTTCCGGGTGTTTGATTAGACCTATTGTATGTATGTATGAATTATATTTTTATTTGGTTCACTAGTTGGGTTTGCTGTCTTTTTTTATTTTGTATTGTATTTGTGTTTTAGTTTTTTTATTGGTGTTTTTTTGTTGGTTTTGTAAATTGATTTAATGTTGGTTTAAGGTTAATATGGAGTGGTTTTTGTTAGGTGTTTTTTTGTATGGTTTGTGATAATATGTTGGGGGTGGAGGGGGTTTTAGATGGTCTTGAAGAGGAGGATTGGTATGATGGGCAGATAGCTCATAGGGAGGTTTTGCCTGAGGAGGACGCTGTTTATGGTGAGGTTGAGTTGCACCCTAAAATAAGGGATTATTTGGGTGAGAATGATATTAGGTTGTATAGTCATCAGGCAAGAGCGGTTCGTAGTGTGAAGGATGGGGATGACGTTATAATTACTACTCCAACGGCTTCTGGTAAAACTTTGGTTTTCAATATACCTGTTTTTGAGGAGCTGCTTAGGGATCCGGAGGCTAGGGCTCTTTATATCTATCCTACTAAAGCGCTTTCTAATGACCAGCTTACTACTTTGAAAGAGATGGATAGTTTTTTGGGTAGTGGTGGGTGGCCGGGTGTTTATGATGGGGATACACCGAGGGATAGGAAAGTGAGAATTAGGAACCGTTCTAAGATTATTTTGACGAATCCTTATGGGTTGCATTATTATCTACCTTGGCATGAAAAATGGAGTACCGTTTTTCAAAATCTAAAGTTTATTGTGTTGGATGAGGTTCACAACTATCGGGGTGTTTTTGGTTCAAATGTAAGCCATCTATTACATCGTTTGTTAAGGCTTTCCAAGAAATATGGGTCTGATCCGCAGATAATAATGTCGAGTGCTACAATTGCAAATCCCCAAGAGCTATCTAAAAAACTTACTGGCCGTAAATTTACTAAGATAACTGATGATGGTTCTGAATCTGGTGAAAAGCATTTTATTTTTTGGGATACGAAGGAAAATCCTGATTATTCGCCTCATATGCAGGCAAGTGCTTTATTGAGATATCTAGTTCAACAAGACCTTCAGACATTATGTTTTACAGTGTCTAGGAGGATTGCTGAGTTGGTTAGTCGTTGGGCAGGTAAGGATGACGTTATAAAAGCGTATAGGGCGGGTTATCTACCTAAAGAACGTAGGAAAATAGAAAAACAACTAAAAAACGGTAGTATAAAAGGTGTGGCTTCAACGAACGCTTTAGAGCTTGGAATCGACATTGGTAATCTTGATTCGGTAATAATCTCAGGATATCCTGGAACGATAACCTCAACATGGCAACAAGCAGGTAGGGCTGGGAGAAATAAGAGGGAATCATTGGTGTTCTTGATGGGTTTTGAAAACCCGTTGGACCAATACTTCATGAGGCATCCAGAAAAACTGTTCGACAAACCACATGAACACGCGATAATCGACACCGAAAACCCGAAGATAGTTATGGGGCATCTAGCTTGTGCAGCACATGAACTCCCAATCAGGAGCGAAGAATTCAAAGAGAAACACAAAAAACAACTCCAATACCTAACAGAAAAAGGGCTTCTAAAAAAAGTTGGAACCGACTATTACTACACACCAAACAACCAACCACACCAAAAGGTGAGGTTGAACAACATCTCCGGTGAGATATACGAAATAAAATATAAAAACCGGGTTTTAGAAACAATGGACACATGGCAAGCTTACAGAGAAGCACATCAGGGAGCCGTTTTATTACATCAAGGAGACTCCTACATCGTTGAAGAGTTTTCCAACAAAAAAAGAGAGATAAAGGTTGAGAAAAGAGATGTCGAACATTATACCGAACCAATATCAACAACAGAGATACAGATAAATGAAACAAGAGAAACACAAAAAAACAATGTTATAAAACACGGTGGAGTAAGAGTCTCAGAACACTATACAGCATACAGAACAAAAAACGGAGATGAAGTACTCGGAATACACCCCCTCGAACTCCCACCAATAGAGTTCGACACAGAGGGAATGTGGATCGAAATACCAAACCAACTGATAAAACAAAACGAAAAACAAGGATACGACCCTGAAGGGTCTTTACACGCAGTTGAACACGCAATGATATCAATGACTCCCTACCACGCCATGTGTGATCGATGGGACATAGGAGGCGTATCATCACTAAAACACAGAAACACCGACCAACCAACAATATTCATATACGACGCATACCAAGGTGGAATCGGAATAACCAAAAAATGCTACCAAATAATAAACAAACTAACCAACACAACCCACGAATTGATAAACGACTGCAACTGCCAACAAGGCTGTCCCTCCTGCATATACTCACCAAAATGCGGAAACAACAACAACCCACTCGACAAACACGGCGCGAAAAACATACTAAATAATCTAAAAAAAGAATTAAACAAAAAACAAAAATAACCAAAAAACAAAAATTGTTTGTTTCTGTCTTTCTGTCAGCTCTCTATATTTTACGAATTTTTGGTTCTGGTTTTTGGTTGTTTATATATCGTATTTATAGTTTTATCTGTTTTGAATCAACCGTTTTTAAAGTTGTTAAATTGGATAAAAAACTTTATATATTGTCTATTAGTTATCATAGAGATTAAAGGGCTTTATAGTTATATAAAGGATTTTAAAAACTTTATATCTCGTATAAATAGCTATAGAGTTGTTTTATATGGAGTTGAATGTTTTTTGAAAGAAATTGGTTTAACGGATTTCGTGAGTGAGGAATCGGGTGTTAGTCCAGTAATAGGCGTGATAATGATGGTTTCTATAGTGGTGTTGCTTGCAGCAGTAATAGCAGCTTTCACTTTTGGAGTTATAAACCTACCAGCAGTCACACCAACCGCCAGCATATCGATCGAACAAGCCGAGATAAATGATGAAGGCATACAGATTACTTTGCTGCATGAGTCAGGTGAAACATTATACCCAGAAAAAACCAGTCTGGTTGTAACCAACTTGAATACAAGTCAAACAGATACGAAAAACCTTAATCAATCTATGAACAGCGATACTTGGTCCACAGGTGAACGAATAACAACCAATATAGACATAGGTAATTCCGAGGACGCTGTCTATCCTGAAGATGAGATCGAGGTAAGAGTCGTTGATTTAGAATCTGGAGGTACAGTTGGAATATCAACCTCCCCGATATCTTAAATCAACCAAATAACTATCTCAACCTCCCCCTTTTTTTATTTTTTAGTTTTGATTTTGGTTTTGTAGTGCTAGTAGTTGGAATGTTCCTTCTGGGGGTGGTGTTACTTTTAGTTTGATTTCTGTGTTTAGTTTGTAGTATTTTTTTCTTCCTTTTTTGTAGCTTGTTATTATGTTTGTGTTTTCTAGTGTGTCTAGGTGGTGTTTGGTGTTTTTTCCGTCCATTTTTAGTTTTTTCATTATTTGTGATACGTATTGGTCTTCGTTGCTTAGTAGTTTGAGTATTTGTAGTCTTTTTTTGGATGCGAGTATATCCAACAACATCATGTGTATTTTTACAAAGAAATTATATATATTTATCCTGTGTTTTTTTATATGATCAAAAATGAAAATGGATAAAAAAGACGAAGGACCAAAACGAGTAATCCAAGGAAGATTCCAAGAAGAATTCTACATGACAAGAAAAGAAACAGCAGAATTCCTAAGAAACCTAGCAGACGAAATAGAAAAAAGCAACGAAATAAAAATAACCACCCAAGACTGGGAACTACCATTCAAAATAAGAGAAGACGTCGAAGTAGAAATCGAACTAGAAGAAAACGAACTAGAAATAGAAATAGAATTCGAAAAACACAAAGACAAAAAACTCCAAGTAGAATAAAAAAACAAAACCACAAAAAACAGAAAATACCTCAACACACCCAGCAACACAAACCAAAGAACAACACCCTACCCTACCCTAACCAACCCCACTTTTATTTTTTTCTTCTACATTTACCTTTGTGACGATTTTTGTTTCAGTTTATTGTTATATTTTATTTTAGTGATGAGTTCCCCTTTCAACTTTTATATTCATCGACTCTATCATCCTTTCGATTTCATCGACTGCTGGACAGCTTATATAATCTTGTTCTTCGTCATATAGCATGCAGGAGCTTAGATGGATGACGTCTGGAGCTCGATCCTTGCTCTGAAGTTTCTTAACCAACCGCTTTATCCTACGGCCTGGACAGCCACCACAGGTGAAGAAACCAACTAGCTCTGCATCACCAATTTCCTCGAACTTAACTCTCCGGTCGTTGAAAGCCGTTAAACATCCATAGCCGGCACAAGCCTCAGATATACGTTCACACCTAACAATGGCTACCTTGGTTACATCGTCACTCAAAAACAAAACCCCCCATAACAAAAAAATTAAGACTTAAATTCATTTTAACCAGTACTCCAAAGACCAACTACATCACTAACTACATTACTACTATGTTTTGTGAAGAAAAACTTTTCCATAAGTAGTCAAATTTTTACTGTATAAACCCATTTGATAAGAGGAGAGGCAGAGAAAGATAACTTATAGTTAAAATTTAAAATAATTGTACTAAATCCACACCATACTCTGTCTCTAACAGTAAGTTAATCTAAATTAATATGTGGGGAATTGGTTTTTATGGTTGAAGAATACATTCCGGCTGAAATTGAAGAGAAATGGATGCAGAGATGGCGAGAAGAAGGTGTTTTTGAAGCAGATCCTTCATCTAGAGATTCATATTATGTTAATGTTGCATATCCCTATCCAAGTGGGTCAATGCATGTTGGGCACGGCAGAACATATACCTTGCCCGATATAATAGCCAGGTATAAACGAATGGATGGGTACAACGTCCTTTTTCCAATGGCTTGGCACGTTACTGGAACGCCTGTCATAGGGATCTCACGTAGGATAGCTGATGGTGATGAAGATACCACCAAACTATATAGAGACTTGTACGGGGTTCCTGAACAAACGCTCCAGTCGTTTACAGATCCTGAAGAGATAGTTAACTACTTCAGCCAGGAATATCAGAAAGTTATGAGCCGGATGGGATATTCCATAGACTGGAGACGTCAATTCCGAACCGTTGACAGTGAATATAAATCATTTATCAAATGGCAGTTCGAATCACTCCGAGAACTCGGTTTAATCAAAAAAGGAACACACCCAGTTAAATACTGTCCCCACGACAAAAACGCCCTTGGAGATCACGACCTACTTGAAGGCGAAGAAGCAAAGATAGACGAATTCACATTAATAAAATTCAAACTAAAAACAGGCGAAATACTACCCTGCGCCACACTAAGGCCGGAAACTATTTTTGGAGTAACAAACCTCTGGATCAAACCCGACGCAGAATACCTAAAAATAAAAGTAGGAAAAGAAACCTGGATAGTGAGCGAAATAGCTGCAGAAAAACTCAAAGCACAAAACAAAGACATAAAAAAACTTGAAAAACTAAAAGGAACAGAAATCATAGGTAAAAAAGCAAAACATCCCTACCCAGGCATAGTGGAAATACTTCCAGCAGACTTCCTCGACCCCAACATGGCCAGCGGAGTGGTAATGTCAGTTCCAGCACACGCACCATACGACCTAGCCGCATTAAAACAACTAAAAGAAAAACCAACAAACATAAAACCAATAACAGTAATCGAAACAGACAGATACAAAGGGGAGATACCGGCAGAAAAAATACTAGAAGAATACAACATTGAAAGCCAGACAGACCCAAAACTGGAGAAAGCAACAGAAGACCTATATGGAATAGAACATGCAAAAGGCCGTATATCCAGCCAACTCGGAGAATATGGAGGAATGGGGGTAAAAAAAGGAAGAGAAGCAATAAAAAAAGACATGATAGAACTAGGGATAGCCACAAAAATGTACGAATTCAACGAAAGACCAGTAATCTGTCGTTGTGGAGAACACGCAGTCGTCAAAATAGTAGAAGACCAATGGTTCATAGACTACAGCAACCAAGAATGGAAAACAAAAACAAAACAAGCAATCAAAAACTCCAACCTAATCCCAAAAGAAATAGAAAAAGACTTCATACACACAATAAACTGGCTAGAAGAATGGGCTGGAACACGTAGAGTCGGATTAGGAACAAAACTACCCTGGGACCAAGAATGGATAATAGAGCCATTAAGCGACTCAACCCTATACATGGCATACTACACAATAGCAAACCACATAAAAAACCGAGAAATCGATACATCCCTCTTCGACTACATCTTCCTAGGAAAAGGAACACCAAACGAAATCGCCAAAAAATCAGAACTCACCACCGATGAAATCGAAGAAATGAAAAAAGAATTCGAATACTGGTATCCATACAACTACCGTTTCTCAGCAAAAGACCTGATACCAAACCACCTAACCTTCCAGATATTCCACCACACAGCACTATTACCACAAAACCTATGGCCAAAAGGAATGTCAGTATGCGGAATGGGACTACTAGAAGGCAAAAAAATGTCATCATCAAAAGGAAACGTAGTCCTACTAAACGAAGCAATAGACAAATACGGAGCAGATACAGTAAGATTCTTCCTATCAGCCAGCGCAGAACCATGGCAAGACTTCGATTGGAGAGAAAACGCAGTAAAATCCACACACAAAAACCTAAAATCATTCTGGAGAAAAACAAACCAATACCTAAACTACAAAATAAACAAACCCACCGAACAAAAACCAATAGACCAATGGCTAGAAAGCCGATTCAACAAAACAATCAAAAAAACACGAGAATCACTAGAACAACACCAAACACGAAAAGCCCTACAAACAGCATTCTACAAATTCAAAAAAGACATAGACTGGTACAACAAAAGAACAAACACAAACCGCACAGCCGCTAAAAAAACACTCAAAAACATAGCAACAGACTGGATAAAACTACTAGCACCATTCATACCCTACATGACACAAGAACTCTACTCAAAAACAAACAAAGGAGAAATAACACAACAAAAATACCCAACACCAGACAAAACCAAAATAAACAACCAACTAGAACAAGAAGAAAAACTCATAAAACAAACCAGAAAAGACATAAAAGAAATAATAGAAGTAACAGGCACAAAACCAAACAAAATAAACATCTACACAGCCAGCAAATGGAAATGGAAAGTATACAACAAAGCCAAAAAAATGAAAACACAAAACCAAGGCCAAATAATGAGCGAACTAATGCAAAACCAAGAACTCAGACAAAAAGGAAACAAAGTAAAAAAACTCCTAAACAAAATCACAACAGAAATCAAGAAAAACAACACAGACAACACACAAATAAACGAAAAACAAGTACTCCAAAGAGCCAAAAACTACTTAAAACAAGAATTCGAAACAAAAATAACAATACAAA
This sequence comes from Methanonatronarchaeum thermophilum, assembly GCF_002153915.1. NCBI lineage: Archaea > Methanobacteriati > Methanobacteriota > Methanonatronarchaeia > Methanonatronarchaeales > Methanonatronarchaeaceae > Methanonatronarchaeum > Methanonatronarchaeum thermophilum. The sequence continues at coordinate 273,272 of NZ_MRZU01000004.1, read as the reverse complement.
AAGAAGAAAACACAGAAAACACAGAAAAAGCCAAAAACGCACGACCACACAGACCAGCAATATACATAGAATAAAACAACAACCAACCCCAACACAAACACAAAAACAACACAAACAACACACAAACAAAAATAAAAACAAAAATAAAAAAATAGAAGTCCCATGATATCTCCAATCGAAAAGGACTACGAAGAGCCAACAGATGCAGCCGACTACGACATATCCGTCGGCGAAGTAATGACCCAAGAATACGTACATGTAACAGAAGGTACATCGGTTGGAGAGGCAATAAAAAAATTCCGAGACTATACACCAGAAGATCCAGAAAAAAGCACAATCTACTACACATATGTTGTAGATGACGAAAAACATCTAAAAGGAGTTTGTTCACTCCGAAAAATGCTGAACACGTCACCAGAAAAACCAATATCAGAGATCATGGAAACAGAACTCCTATCATTCCACGTCGACGCAGATGCAGAAGAAGCAGCAGTCGACGTATCAGAAATCCATTTCCCCGCAGTACCAGTAACAGATAACGAAGGCCGATTAATAGGAATAGTAAGATCAGAACGCCTAATAGAAGTCGTACAAGAAACAGTAACAGAAGACCTACTAAAACTACAGGGAATGGACCTACCAGAAACAACAGACTTCACAGAGATAGAAACAAAAAGAAGCACACTAATGCTCGACGCACCAATACACAAAATCCTACGAATAAGAATACCATGGCTAGTAGTAGCACTAATAGGCGGATTCCTAGCAGGAGGAGTAATCGGAATATTCGAAGAAACACTAGAAACAGTAGTACTACTAGCAATATTCATACCCGTAATAATGGACATGGGAGGAAACGTAGGAACACAATCCTCAACAATATTCGTAAGAGGAGTAGTACTCGGCCACATCGACAAAACCAACGTCTGGAAAAGAGTAATAAAAGAAGCAATAACAGGCCTACTAATAGGCATACTAATAGGCGGAATAGCAGCATTAGGCGCATACCTATGGATGCAGAGAACCGACCTCGCAATCGTAGTATTCGGATCAATGATAGGGACAAGCATAGTAGCCGCCCTAGTAGGATTCGTAATACCCTGGATACTATACCTAGCCGGACAAGACCCCGCAGCAGCATCCAACCCACTAATAACAACAATAAAAGACGTAAGCGGACTCCTAATATACTTCGGACTAGCCAGCCTACTAATGGCAGAACTACTCTAAACAACACTAAACAAACAAAAACAAACATAAAACTAAATCTCAAATGGACCTAACCCACCTAACACCAAAAATAAGTTTGTCACATACCCCATACCTAACAAATTAAATATATAAACAAAAAGCTAGTTCGAACCAATGCTAAATCCAGAGATATTGTTAAACCCAATACTCATAGACACCACCGAAATAATAACCCAAAGCTATGGTGCATGGCAATACATACTAATCTTTATACTAGCAGCAACACCCTGGATTGAAATACTCATAGTCGTCCCAGCAGGAATAATAGCAGGACTAAACCCATACCTTGTAGCAATAACAGCAAGCCTAGGAAACATCATCCCCATATACATCATAATATACGGCTACAACAAACTAGAAAACTGGTGGAAAAAAAACATCCATACAAACCAACAAGAAAAAACAAAAAAATTCAAAAAACAGAGAAAAAAAGCAATAAAATACTGGGAAAAATACGGCATCCTAGGACTCGCAATCATCTCACCAGCACTAATAGGAATCCACCTAGCAACCATAGTAGCACTAACCATAGGCTCCAACAAAAACAAACTCGCATTATACATGACCCTCAGCATAATAGGCTGGACAACAATACTAACAATAACAACAATACAAGGAATAACACACTTAACCTAACCTAAACTAAACTAAACTAAATTGGTTTAATGTTTTTTTAGGGTTTATTTAAATTGTAGATGGCTTATCAAAAAAAACCTCTTAAACTCCAGCATTATCAAAAATACAATTAAAAATCTAAATCGAGTATATACCTAAAACTTCAAGAACCTGTATAAATCAGGTAATGCCATTGTGACATACTCCCCCACCCTGAAGGACAGGGCTTCCAGAGAAGGTTGTTGGTCCAGCCAACCTTATTCTCTGTGGTGTTGCCACAACACCACTACTCTCCACCCCCAATTTGGTTTCAAGCATACCTATACCTGCCTTTTTTAGTCCATACTTGTTGTTTTGTGGACACGTTTTGACCAAGCAATAGTCTACTACTATTTAGACATACTTTCTCTTTGGCCATTATATCTATCGGGCTGCATCCCCTCCCTAAAGGAAGAGGGGTCTTAGCCCTGTTTTAAGATGATAAACAACCTTAAAAACCATATCATGAGCTTTAAACAATACAAAACATCTATAGGCCCCAATTAATTATTCCAAACTCTATCAAAGAAGTAAAAAAAGAGAATTTAAAAAATATCTTTAACTCTAAACATGTAAACAAAAATATGAATATAGATGTGTGTCATCTCCCATTTAGTTATAGTGCTTTCAACATCTGTAATCCTTCATCTGTTAAGGCATATAACCTGCCTTTCCGGCAATCCGGGTTTAGGCATTCAACTAGGTTTCTTCCCTTTAAATTTGAGAGTGTGCGGCTCACATGACTCATTCTATATTCATTCTCTTCTGCCAGCTCTTTAGGTGTTTTAGGACCCGCCTCCAAGGCTTTCAATATATTTTGACGGTACTTACTGGCCTTTATCCATCCAAGCTTGTTATAATTCATTTTATTACTTTCTTTGTTTTTAGATTCAGACATCTAAACCAACTTACCATCTTCAAACATTTTCTTCAAAAAAGTTTTCTAATTGAGGTCTAAATCGTTACTTAGTTATACACTCATAAGTTACAATAATGTAGGAACCTTCGTCGTGGTGTTTTATTTTCTATAACATATAAAAATAGTGCTACCTTATTTACCAACTAACTATAACTTAAATCCAGCTATCCAAATCTATACTAAAAAACTTCAAACCACATCAAAAAACCAGCTAGTTAAGTTCAACCATATTTAAATACACATTGGTACTTTGTTGTATTTAAATGTAACTAAAAAAACAACCTATAGACAAATACATAGATATTTATTCATCAACAGACCCGGCGAGATTATAACGCTTTGGAGACCGCATACCTACTACCCAGTCTCATAAAAACTTAAATACCAAAAATAAATCCATACAAGTTTGTAACAATTATTATAATACACATATTAGCTAAACATCATTATAAATCTTATAAAAACAACTAAAAAAATGTGATCTAGACACAAAAAAACAACAAGACGAAGCCCAACAGAAAAAACCTCTAAAAAAACCAAATAAACCCTTACAACACAACACAACACAACACAACACAACACAATAATAAAAAACCTATTTGCAATAAAGACTGGGAAAAAAATTAAATCGCATAAAAAACAAGGATCGATGCAAACCACAAGAACAATACAAAAACCAATAAAAAAACCATATAGATTGTTGTTATCCAACAAACTCCTATCCCCACCGAAATCAATTCACAAAGACAGCTCATACATATCCGGATTCAAACAATTAAGACAACCGATGGCCACACCACCCAGACTACCTACATAACCTAAACAAACCCACTCTATAAAAAACTCAATACAAAAATAAGACACATCTCCAGTATCCTTAAGAAAATAGGTTTCAAGGCCTACTCCATTGATAAAAAAAACTTTTTTTGTATATAATGTTTCATTTAGTTTGAATAGAGAACATAATGTATTTAAAGAGTGGTATAGAGATTATTATATAGAGTTTCAGGTGGATTAAACAATAAATTCTTATGTTCAGTCGTTTTCTACCTGTAACTGGAATTGGTTTAAATGTCGGAATATATTGATGAAAAAGAAAGTGAGGTCTGGGGTGTGTTACCGGTGGAGATGAAAGGTTTAATTTTAAGCAAGCCATATACAATGGTTTTCACCCAGGACAAGACTGTTTTCGCCCGAACAACCTCAAAAATAATGCACAAACATGCAAAAAAAGCCAGAGAAAAAACTGAGAATAGTGGTGGAGGAAGACTAGAAAAAATAAAAAACCAGATGGGCGCCCACCTATCACATCACCAAAAATACCTAGACATGACAATCCAAGAAATAATAAACGAACACAAAAAGAACTTCATGATAAACAACCAGACAATCAAAAAAATCAAAGTAAGAAAAAGAACAATCGACCAACAAGGATTCCCAGAAACAGAAGTAAGAATATTAATAAAAACACCAGGAAAAAAAATCAAACTAAGAGTAAACAAACAGATAAACAACAAAGAAGCAATGCAAACACTAAAAAAAGCCTACGGACCCAAAATAAAATAAAACCAACGCAACCCCAAAAAAACAAAACCAAAAACCATCCACCCAAATTCTATCAAAACCCACCACCAACCACAAAACAACACCCAAAAATCATTAAGGTGATGTCAATCTAATTTTCAGCCCTACCCACACACAATAGATCCAGTAACAACCTTCCTGACCTAAATAATAGGGGCGTTCCAAATAAGTTCAATCAGCTAATTGCACTATTATTCCTTTAGTGTTGCCACAACACCATTACTCCCTACTCCCAAGTAGGTTTCAAGCATACCTTATAAAGCCGTGTTTTATCGATATTCTTTTTTTCAGATACGTTTTTAATTAAACAAACATCTAATGCTACCATAACCGAATTGATAGCTGTATTATTTTTTACATTCACACCTACACTAACCGGACAGCTATGTTAAGCCCCATCAACCACAAACCTATAAGCTGAAGAAAACTAAGACAACATCGTTATAGTGCACAGCGAAGGAGAAACACTAGACAGAGATAAAATAGAAGTAAAAGGAGCAAACTCAGAAAACATACCAGATAAAATACAACCCGGAGACAGAATACAACTAGAACCAGAACAATAACAAGAAGAAATATCCGTAGTATGGAACAATGAAGAACAAACAATACTAAAAACAATCCAAACGGACACAGAACCAACTGAAGCAGAAATTGGGGAATTGGCTGGTGAATTGAAGGTTAAGAATGATGGTTCAAATAGAGAAAAATTCGGATTTGAGATACTATGAAAGGATAATTCTGTAGAACTTTTAGATCCATCAGAAAGTACTAAAGTTACTGTTGCTACTATTTTTATTGACTCCTGTGGTTAAGATAAGGTGGTTGGTAGTTTTGAAGAGCATGATGGCAAGAGGGATTCGAAGATAACTTCCATTGAAATTTGATGGGTAAATCTATCATCTTACTTTTATTTCTTGATAGCCATAAGGTTTTAAACTCTAAGTGTTTGTAGAAATTTATTCCTTGTCTTTCTTTTTTTGTTTTTCTGTTTCTTAATCTGGGTCTTTTTCTTGTTGTTTTTGTTTTTGTTTGTTTAGTAGGTATGCTGATCCTGCTAGGCCTGATAGGGCTGATATTGTTTTTAAGCCTGGTGTTTCTTCGGTTGTTGTTTCTTGGATCTCAATTTGTTTTGTTTTGGTTGCTTGTCTGCCTTTCTCTGTATGTATCTCTAGTTTTATTTGGTATTCTCCGGCTTCGTTATATGTATGTTGAGTTGTTTTCCCTACTGCTGTTTCACCGTCTCCGAAATCCCAGGTATATGCATTTATTTCCTCCGGGGATTTTGAATCATCTGCATTTAATTCTATTTGTTCGCCTTCCATTGGATTTTCAGGATCTATTTTGAAATCTGCGTTTATATCTTCTTCCGATGTTTCAACCTCAATATTTTTTGATATTGTATCGGTGGCTCCAATTTCAGTTATGGCTTTCAATGTTATTTCGTAAGTTCCTGGTTCAGTATAGGTGTGTTGAGTTGTTTTGCCCACTGCTGTTTCACCATCTCCGAAATCCCAGGTGTATTTTATTATTTCTCCTGGGTTAGTTTTTGATTTTGAAGCATCCAGCTCTAATGTTTCACCAGTATCTAACTTCTCTTTGTTAATTTCAAATTCGGGATGGGTTCCAAGTTTTTCTCCAAACTCACTTACATCATCTCCCTCAATACTCCTTCTATGAAACTCTACGATATCATCTCTTGCTTCTCTTGGACTATGTCCAACCCCTTCATATATCTTGAACTGGGCCTCTATCCCAACTTCTTCATACGCCTCCTGACATTTTGGAAATCTCTCCCCGATAATATCTTCTCCATAAACCTCAAGTGCAGTTTCCTCCAGCCCATCCTCAGTCCATGCATCACCATAACCAATTGTATCGTTGTCATCCTCAGAACCCATATACAGATATTGGTTCACCCTGTCAAGCTCATCCGGATCAAAAGACTTTCCAATTAACGATTCTATATCGGATATACCAACGTGATATGGAAGTTCATGGCCATCCATCTCCGCCTTTGGAAGCAAAGCCATCCCATTTAAGCCACCAGCAGTTACTGAAAGAACCGATTCAGGATGCAATACCGCAAACCGATCAACAAAATTTCCAGATGCTGAAAAACCATTCAAAATAATCTTATCGCTAAAACTAACAGGCCTATCCGAAAGCAGGTTTTCCTTAGAATGCTCAACCATACTCAACAACTGAAGGTCAATCCGCTCCAACTTCCCACTTGAAATCTCTAAAGTCTCAACATCCAATGCATGAGTATAATGTTCCCAATCTACTGGCTCTGAACGAGGCCTAGGAAACACCGGAACAATCAAAGGAATATCCAATTCATCACTTATCTGTCTAGTACCAGTGCCTTCCCTCAGTTGCAACTCAGCACCTTCAATATGTTCTTCAAAATCATCGGTAGAAGTACCAGTATTGTTGGGCTCCACCAAAATAGGAGGCTCACCACTCCTTATTTCATCAGGTATATAAATAAAATAGGGATAATTAAAACCATATTCACTATCTGCTTCAACAAACTCAACCCCAGGAATATCCGAAACAGTCTTTTTAGCAAAACTAACAAAACTATCAGAACCCAACTCACTTGCAAATGACTTACCAACCGTCTCCATAACTACAACTCCACCAAGAAACTTAAGAAAACTCCTTCTTGAAATATCCTTCAAACAAACCACCAAATCTAAACCAACACGACATACCAAATATAAAAAAACAAAAAATAAAAAAGTTACGCACGAGAGTTTTATACAAGTTCGCTGTGGTGAGCGGACCCGGCGGGATTCGAACCCGCGATCACCAGCTTTCTTCCTTGTTGTTAGAAGGCTGGTGCCTTATCCGCTAGGCTACGGGCCCATAAAAAAGGCTCTTGGTTTTTATGTTCTTGTATTGATTTAAACTTTCTTGGTGTTGGGTGGTTTTAGCCGGCTGAGTATTTTTCTGTTCGTTCTTTTACTTCGGTTGTTATTCCTTGCGGTGTTTGTTTTATTATTTGTTTTATTGTTCCTAGGCCTGCTGTCTGTGTTTTGATTCTTGCTATTGTGAGTTCTCGTTCTTCGTAGATGGAGTTTGTTGAGTATGAGATGTGGTGCATTGATATTTTTTTGTTTTTTATTTTGGCTATTATTCCGTTTGTTCCCCTGGTTATGTCGTCTCTTTTTTTGTCTGATAGGAGTATGTAGTCTCCTGGTTTTTGGTCGAATATTGTCATTATGTTGTTTGCGCTTCTGAGTTCGATTGTTCTTGTGCCATCGCGCAGTAGGTCGTCTAGTACTGGCTGTGCTATCCCGCTTAGTACTTTCATTTTCATTTTTATCTCTCCTTATTGGTACATCGGGGATTTGGCTGTTGGTGTTTTTGTTTCTTCCATTTCTTCCATTCGCTGCATCATTTTGTTCATTTCTTCTTCGATTCTTTCTGCTTCTTCTATGAGTTTTGTTGTATCTATATCTATGTTTAGGTAGTTGTTAAGTATCTGTATCACGTCAGCTGCTGACCTTGGGTCTGGACCGATTCCTCTTGTTTCCCCTAATAGTGTTATAGCTGGTATACCCTGTATTTTTGATTCGTTGAGTATGCATCCAGTGAATCCAAGTATGTTACCGGTTGTGAATTTCTCAGTTTGTTCTTCTATACCCTGTAGGTCTTTTTTTTCTCTTGCAGCTGAAAAAACTCTTGATGCGTCTCTACTTGTGGTTGATATTCCTGCTATTGAAATTATTATTTGCGAGTTTTTTTGTATACTCCATTGAACTATTTCTCTGGCTACGTCTTTTGCAAGGTCGCTTGTTAATGGTATGTCGGAGGTGAATATGATGTACTCGTTTTTTTTGTAGATTCTTAAGGGGTGTTGTGCCTCTCCTTCCTGAATTATAGCAACTGGTGGGTATCTATTTGATTTTATTAGGCCTATCTCTCTGAAATCCATTGCATCTATCATGTAACGGGCTGCAATGTTTCCAATCAATCCTATTCCTGGAAAACCCTCAATTATCACCGGGTTCTCTATTTTAGTTTCTTTCTGTAGAACTATCTCTGGGTCTTTCATTTCATCCCAGGTATATTTTCTCTAAGTAATCAGTATTAATGGTTTTTACCAAACCATTTTTACCCAGGTAATTGATAATACTTCATAATGGGATAGTCAATTGATAGTTTTTTACAGTGGGAACCCATATATTCTATCTAATGAATTTTATTGAGGTTGAGGTCTACGAAGTTGGTAGAACTGGTGATGGAGCGATCATCCTTTTGCAAGGCGTTGACGACATGAGTGAAAAAGTACTCCCCATCCTCTGCAGCCCTATGCAAGGCGGTAGTATAAAAATGGGTATGTCCCAACTGTCAAATAGCCGGCCTCACAGCCACGATCTGTTTGTAGAAATATTAAACGAGCTTGGATGCGCACTAGACAAAGTCCTTGTAACAGAGATGAAGGACTCAGTATACTACGCTGAACTTCATATATCACTCTACCAAAAAGAAGAGTGTGAAGAACTGGTTATAGATGCTAGGCCAAGCGATTCAATCGCAATCGCAACCAGAGTGAGATCACCAATCTACGTTAAAAAAGATTTAATGGAGAAACGTGGTGTATCACCATCCAGTTTCAAGAAAAAAGAATAAAAAAATTAAACCAACTTACATATATCTCAACCAAACTTAACTCAACTTAATTCAATAAGTAGGATGTGACCTCCTCACCTACCTAACCGTTGGTTGGGAAGGTGCTTCCGTCCCTTCGCTCGTGCCAACTGGTTTTCGAGTTACCGACGAAATCTATCAGGAACGTCCTGATAGAGTAGAACATCCACCTTTTTGACGGTTGCCACCTACCTCACTGACTTACGGGTTGCAGAGGTCAGGTCAACGCCAGTGGTCTCAAGCACGGTCAAGATACTCTTAATGTCAAAAGAGGCTTTCTTCATTCAGGAGAGTTATTCATCCACCCCTACCCTAACGCTCTCCACCAACTCGGAGAACTAGAGACTTTCCAACATCCCAAATCCACATACAATACATCTACATTCGAACATCTAAAACCACCCCAATTCACCACCCACCTAAAACAAAAAATTAGGAAGGTGACTTCATGGGTAAAAAGTTAATTTAATTTAATTTAATTTTGTTTTTGTTTTGTTTATAGTATTTCTTTGTATTGTTGGCGTAGTTTTTTGGCGATTTCTTTGTAGTGTGGTAGTTCTTTTGGTATTTCTTCTATTTTTTGTTCTTGGTGGTTTATTATCCACATGTGGTCGCAGTTTGGGCATAGGTGTATTATGGCTGTTTTTTCTCCTGCTTGTAGTACTGGGAAGCCTTTTTTTTGGCATCTGAAGCATGTTTTGTTTGTGTATCCTTTTTGTTGTAGGTCTGGTTGTCGGTAGTTTTGGTTTTCTGTGTTTTGTTTTTGGTTTTTTGGTTTTTTTTGGTTGTTTTTTTCTGGTTGCATGTTTTATTTTTTGTTTTTTGGGGGTTATTCAGTTTTTGGTTTTTTTATTTTATTATGAGGCTTGTTATTAGTAGGAGGAATCCGATTGTTGTTATGAAGTAGTTTATTGTTAGTAGTAGTTGGGGGTGTGCGAAGTTGCTTAGGAATGCGCTTATTGTTGTTCCTATTGCTGCGGAAACTATTAATGCGAATCCTAGTGATAGGAGTATCATGTCTGTTCTGTATGTTCTTTTGTATGCTCTTAGTGATATTCCGACTAGTATGAGGCCGGATATTGATAATGTGGCGCTGAATATTATGTATAGTATTTCGATGGTCTCCATTTTAGCAAGTCCTTGTTTTTATATAGTTTTTTTGAGGACTTGTTTATAAATATAATCTACGTTTCTTATTTTTGATAATGATGTTTGTTGGTGTTTCTGTTTTTTGGCGGTTTTTTGGGTGGGGTGTTGATGAGGTTGGTGTTTTTTAGAGTTGGATTGGTGGGACTGTTATTGTGATTATTACTGTTTGGTTTATGTTTAATTCTTTTTGTGCTTCTTGTGGTGTTAGTGTTTGTATTCCGTGTATTGTGTTTTCTTTTTCCCAGAATTGGATTCCTGATTGTTTTGTTAGTTCTTTCCATGTTTGGTTTGTCATTTCGTTTTCGTACCAGGTTTCTATTTTTTCTGGGTTGTCTGTTGTTTTGTATATGTTTATTATGCCTTCAAAACCGGTTTCGTTTATTATTTCTTTTGATATGTTTGTTGGTGTTTCTATTTTTTCTGCGTTGGGGTATGTGGGTGTTTCTTGTTTTTCGCCAAGGCAGCCAGGGGTTAATGCGAGTGTTAGGATTATTGTGGTGATTATGAGGATTTTTGTGTGTTTTTTCATTTAGGCTCTCCATTATATATTTAGTTTTATTTGTATTTTTTTTTGTTTATCTGTGGTTTGGTTGGTTGTGTTTGGTGTTTTATTTCTTTTTTGTTGGGTTTTTGGTGGAAGAATTTATATTCTTTTGTATTTATACGATAATCGATGGATCCTATTAAAGTAGTTCGAGCGCTTGGTAGTAAGTATAGTGTTGAGATTTTGTCTGAGGCTCAGGAGCCTAAGCCTGTTAAGGAGATTGTTGATGAGGTTGGTGTTCCAATTGCTACTGGGTATCGTAGGATTCAGGAGCTTGAGGAAGCAGATTTGATTGAGGTTGATGGTAAAACTGTTTCGGAGGATGGGGGGGATATTAAGTTGTATAGGAGTCGTATTAAGGTTGCTAAAATCGATTTCGATGGTGGTCTTGAACTTGAGTTTGTTGAGAATGAGAAGGGAGCGGATAAGTTGGTTGATATCTGGGATGAATTAAAATAACATCTTTTTCATTCTATATTTTTTGTCTATGTTTTTTATGGGGGTTGTTTTGTTTTTTAATAAAAAAATAGTGGGGGGTTATTGTATCTGGATTTCTTTTCCTGTTTCTTCTTCTTTTTTTGGTAGTTTGATTTCTAGTACTCCGTTTTTGAATGTTGCTTCTGCGTTTTCTTCGTCTACTTTTGTTGGTAGTTTTACTTTTCTCTGGAATTTTCCGATGTTTCTTTCTCGTTTGACGTATCCTTTTTCTTCTGTTTCTTTTTCTTTTTCTCGTGTTGCAGATATTGTTAGTATGTTTTCTGTTATGTTGATTTTTATTCCTTCTTTTTCTACGCCTGGTAGGTCTGCTGTAACTATTACTTTGTCTTCGTGCTCTATTACGTCAACGAATGGCTTGAATGCTGTTGTTCCACGGGTTTGTTGTAGTCCTTCGTCTTCAATTTCTTCGAATATGTCTTCCATACGTTCTCTCATTCTTTGTATCTCGCGAAATGGGTCCCAACTCATAACTCATCACCAATAGTTTTGTAAATATGAAATCTATTAAAATTTTCCCAAAATAGATTTAGGGTTTTATGGTGCTTTATAACACTATAAATCGTTTTTTGGTTGGTATAATATGATTTTATAGTCTTTATGTGTTTTTTAATAAAAATTAATACCGTGGCATTTAGTTTTGTTGCTTGTTGTTTTTGGCCACGGTATCTCTTTTTTTAGGGCTTAATTTTGTTTTTTATGTGTTTTTTATGCTTCTGCGTATGTTATGTATATTTCTGTGTATCCTTCGAAATCGCTGGATCCGATTATGATTATAGTTGATATGTTTGGTTGTGTTTTTTCTGCTGATAGCCAGGTTACTGTTTCACCAGCGTCTTGGTATTGCAGGTATTGATAGTCGTCCCAGTCTTTCAGTATGTCTTCGTAGAATGTTTTTACTTCTGTTAATTCATCTTCTGTTATGTATGTTACGTGGTGGACTGATTCATCTGCTGTGGTCAATTGCCAGTATGCTGTTCTGACTGCGTCTGTGTATCTGGGTAGTTCAGATAGTTCTTCACCTGATACATCTGTTTTTGGAGGTTGATCAACTCCGTTTGTGGGGTCTTGGTCGTTTGTTTCTTCGTCAAGTAGTTCTTTATCTCCTGTCATTATCATTGCCATTATCTGTTCTTCGATTTCCATTACATAGATGACGAGGAGTTCGTCATTTTTTTCGAAAGCAATTCCACCTATGTGTGGACCGATGTCGAGTTCATCTGAATAGATTTTCCAGTCAGCGTCTTCTGCTGATTTAGTGAGTTCATTGATTATTTCTGATGTGGTTTTATCTTCCACTATGTACTGTGTCATTTGGAAGCCTTCTACGACCGCTGTTGACTGCTGTATGTAGTCGGTTGGTATGGAGAATTCTATGTCTTCTGTGTCGTTTAAACATCCTGTTATTGTTGTTAGCCCTATAACTACGGCGAGTAGTGTTATTAAGACTATTATTTTCTTCATTTACCTACTCCTTGTTAGGGTGTGGGGCTGGGTTGTGTATTGGTTTTTTCTGTGTTTTCAAAATCCCTAACAAACTCTAAATAATTTCTACAACATATAGTATGTAAATATAGTATATTAGGGTTTTTATCAACGTTTAGATATATATTGTTTATTTGAGTTGTTTTTGTTATTTGGTTTAAATATTTGTTTTATGTGTTTTATTTGTTTTTTTAAGGCAAGTTTTTTTGTATAGAAGGGTATTACTGTGTTTGTTGTTAAGTTTAAAGTAGGGTAATCAAGTGTATCAGGTTGGTTTGATCTATGGTTCGTATTTTTAAAGAGGATTCTAGGTTTGTTTTGTTGGTTTTAGCTCTCTTGGTGAGTTTATTTGTTTCAGTGTACGTTTTGTCTGGGATTCTCTGGACCTTTGTTTTTGCTGCAACTATTGCTTATACTCTATATCCATTTTTTAGTTATTTGAGGCGTAAGGGTTTGTCTGCGTTTGTTTCGAGTATTGTTTCAACTTTTATAGGTATGTTTGCTATTGTAGCGTTAGCGTTCCCTTTTATAATTGTTGTTTACAGACGTAGAGATGTTTTATTTGAGTTTCTTAGGGATATCCCTGAATCCTTTGAGTTTGAGGTTTTCGGGTTTGAGTTATCTCTCGATGTCGGTGTTATTGTTGATGTGAGTTGGGAGTATCTGAGCGAGGCTGCTATTGAAGCTGCTCAAGCAACACCAACGATAATCCTTCAGTTTTTTGTTCTGGTGGTAGTTATCTATGTTCTGTTATACAAATCCAATGTTATAGCCAGTTACATACTCGGTGTTTTTGATGAATCGTTCCATAGCCTTCTATATGGATATAATAAAAAGATAAAAGACACGATCATCGGTCTGTATGTTGTCCAGTTATCAACAGCTATATTAACATTCTTTATAGGTTTACCGTTTTTCTATCTACTTGGCTATGAACCGTTTATCTTTTTATCTTTGATTGCTGGAGTTCTCCAGTTTATCCCTATTCTTGGTCCATCTATATTGATAGTTGGTTTAGCTTTGTTCGAAGTTTTGATTGGGGAAGTAGTTTCTGCAGCCATTGTTCTCGCACTAGGCCTGTTGTTAATCGCTGGTTTACCTGACTTAGTGTTGAGACCATATCTAGCCGATGTAGAAACAGGGCTTTCACCAAGCCAGTATTTCATTGGGTTTATTGGAGGTATAATAACCATCGGAGCCATCGGGATCATTGTAGGACCACTGGTTATAGCAATTCTAATAAAAACCTTCGAAGTTATCTCAAAATCAGATTAAACAGCCAAATTTATTTTTTTATTTTAATTTAGTTTTTTTGGTTTTGTTTAGATTGTTAAGAACATTGAGACGAGTCTTTCGGTTATTATGGCTACTATTACTCCGGTCCATATTAATCCAACTAGGTGGTGGTATGTGTTTATGTGGTGGCCACCGTCTACGACTTTTATCATCATTGAGCTCATTACGGCGTTTACGAGTATGAATATCATTATTAGTATCTGTACGTCGGGGATGTTGTATACATCTGTGAAGATTATTTGTTGGATCCAGTCTTCGTCTGGCATTTGTACATCTTCCATTATGTCGATCATTAGTTTTACGATTTCTATTCCTGAGAAGAAGGCGAATACTGAGCTTGCTGTTATTCCGTAGATGACTCCTATGAATGTTGATGTTGTTTGTTTTCGGTGTTGTCGGAGTTCTAGTATTTTGTTGAAGTTTTTTCCGATGATGTATCCTAGTTTTTCGGGGTTTCCACCTTTTAGTCTTCCTTTGTAGTACATTTCGGAAAATCTTTGGATCAGGAAGGATTTGGTTTCCATTGCGAAGTTTTTCCATGATCTGACTTGGTCGATTCGGAGGTTTAGGCGTTTGTATAGGTTTCTTATTTCTTTTGTTAGGTCTCCGAAATCTTTGGTTTGGAGTGTTTTTAGGACTTTTGTGGTTGTTGTTTGTTTGGCCGATTCGCTTGATCCTAATGACCTGATGAATGATGGGAATGCTCGGTCTCTTTTTTTGATTTTGGCTTCTTCTTTTCTCATTAGTAGGCCTGGTAGTAGCATTGGGGTTATGCCGATTGCGAAGTAGAGGGGTAGTGGCATCTCTATGTGCCCTATTATCGGTAGGTTGTGGTTTAGGTTGAGTGCTAGTAGTATGGATAGGAGGATTACTCCGGCGATGCTTGCTATTATTGATATTATTATTTTTTTGTCGAAGTATGTGATGTCTTCGTATTCGTACCAGACTGGGTCGAATGGTACTTTAACGTATGTTCCGTATAGGAACATTCCTTCTATTAATCCGTAGAGGATTATGCTTGCGAAAAGGAGGAAGTTGGGGTCTATTCCGGTTAGTATTGGGATTATGGTTGCGAATACTATTATGAATGCTACGGATAGGGTCATCGATATGAATAGGTCTTTGAGGACGTCCATGTCTTCTAGGACGCTCATGTACATTGTTTCGTATTCAGACATGACTACTTCTTGTTCGTTCCGGAGGAACTCTTCGAGGCCTTGTCCTGCGCTGACGTTGTATGCCATTCTTTCTAGGAAGTCTCTTAGTA
This sequence comes from Methanonatronarchaeum thermophilum, assembly GCF_002153915.1. Lineage (NCBI taxonomy): Archaea > Methanobacteriati > Methanobacteriota > Methanonatronarchaeia > Methanonatronarchaeales > Methanonatronarchaeaceae > Methanonatronarchaeum > Methanonatronarchaeum thermophilum. The sequence continues at coordinate 257,966 of NZ_MRZU01000004.1, read as the reverse complement.
GTGGTGAGGGTGTTATTTCGGATTGGAATCTTGCGGCTTCGTCTAGTGACATGTTCCATGTTTTAACGAGTTCGACGATTTTTTTCATTTCGTCGGCGATTGGTCCGTATTCTTCTTGTTCGGAGATTGTTTCGATGACGTCTATTCTTGGTATGTTTGTTGTGCTGAGTACGCCCATGCTGGTTATAAAGAGGGGGATGGCTTGGTCTATTTTTATTCTACGTCGGTCTGCGATTAATTTTGGATATAATATTGAAACCGATATTATGAATATGGGTATTAAGAATAGTATTGGTTGTAGTTCGCCAAGGAGGTCTGCTATAAGTAGGTTTAGTATGTAGTATAATGTGAATCCGAGTATTGCGGAGCCTAGAACATATCTGAGTAGGTAACTGAAGACTGATTCGTTTAGGAGGGTTTCTACTGCCCTCCTCCAGGATAGTGTGTATGTTCCTTTTTTTACTTCATTGTCTTTCATTTTACTGTGTGGCTGTTTATATGGGTTTTTTTAGGGTTATCTTAACATGGCTTCTGGTTTTTTTACTTCGAATGATAGTCCTTCTAATCCGTTTTTTTGGAAGCTGCTGAGTGTTTTGTTTACTTCGTGGTATTCGAATATTGCTTCTCTGACCATTGCTTCTATTACTCTTGATCGGAGTTCTAGGTCGACGTATATTCTTCTGCTGTCTTCGTATGCGAGTTTTGGTGCTATTTTGTTTTCTAGTATGTAGGAGTTGTTCATTCCTTTGAATATTATTTCGTCTTTTATTGGGTCCCATTCGAATATCTCTCTGGTTACAACTCCACCCATGTCTTGTGAGTATCCTTCTATTTCGTGTATCGAGGTTACTCTTCGTAGGTCTTGGTCGCCTCTTCTTATGAAGTTTTGGAATATCGCTATGTTTAGGTTTCCAAAGAACGCTATTGGTACGTTTATTGGGTCGCTTGTGAATCTCTGTACCATGCTTTTTACGTCTGATGCGTGGAATGTGCACATTACTGGGTGGCCGGTTTGCATTGCTTGGAATGCCATTCGGCCTTCTTCTCCTCGGACCTCTCCTACTATTATGTAGTCTGGTCTGGATCGGAGGGCTGTTTTTATTAGGTCGAACATGCTGACTTGGCCGGAGCCGTTGTTTTCATGGCTGTCGGACTCTCTTGTTAGTAGTTGTTGCCAGGCATTGTGTGGTGGTACTACCTCTGCGGTGTCTTCTGCGGTGTATATTTTTGAGTTTCTTGGTATGAAGGATAGTACGGCGTTTAGTGATGTTGTTTTTCCTGATGCTGTTTCCCCTACTACGAACGCGCTCATGTCGTTTTCTAGTGCGAGCCACATGTATGCTGCTGCTTTGGGTGAGAATGTTCCCCATTTTACGAGTTGTGTGATTGTTAGTGGTGTTTCGTCTTGTTGTCGTACGGTTAGTGTTGGTCCTTTTAGTGATACGTCATCGCTGTATACTAGGTTTAGTCTTGAGCCGTCTGGGAGTGTTGCGTCTACAATTGGGTTTGAGTCGCTTACCGGGTTTCCTATTCTTTCCGCTGTTGAACGTAGGTATCGGTCGTATTCTTCTCGGTCGTTGAATTCGATGTTGGTTTGGTTTAGGCCGAATACATCGTGTTCTACAAATACGTCTTCAGGGCTTACGACGTGTATGTCTTCGATTGCTTTGTCTCTCATTACTGGTTCTAGTGGTCCTAGGCCGATTATGTCTCTGTTTAGTCTGTATCGGAATTTGTTGTATTGGTTGCGGTCTACTGTGACTACGTCGTTTCCAAGTAGGTATTTAACTGTTTTCCAGATTTTGGATAGTATGTTTCCAGCGGGTATGTTGTCTGATATTATGGTGGTTTCACCTAGTAGTTGTTCTATTCTGTCATCGAATTCATTGCTGGTTTCTGGAGATTTTACGTTTATGCTTCTGTCGAGGATTCTTCGTTTTACTTCGTAGAATTTCTGTATCTCTTGTTTTGATATGGTTGGTTCTACTGCGTAGTATCTGGAGTCTTGTGTTGGACTTCCATATATATGGCAGAATATTGATTCTCCTACGGGATATATCACGTTTGGATAAGAGGTTTTATGTTTGCTGTCAGGACTTCCAATGAGTTCCGGATATGTTCCGGTTATTTTTTTAAACCTAATTACATGTCTTTTCAGGTGTCTGTGCCTACCGGCAAGCCTCCTCAAATCGGAGGAAATAGTTTTAGTCCCCTGTGGTTTAACACTCATCTGGGAATCCCTTTTATTATGATTAAATTTATTTATATTTCCTAATATGATGGCAAAGCATTGGTGAAAAGTTTTTCATTAAATGTTTTAAATAATCCTATATATTGTTATCGCTTTTTTAGGCTATCTGAGTTTGAATTCAAATTAGATAGAGTATACATCATAATTTTTCACTCGGTTTTCAAACCTACTACTTATTTACAAAACAAAACATTAAATGAATCCAAGGTAGCAACTACTTTAATAAAATACTTTATTTTTATTTAAGTTTTAATGCACATTTCAGTTGATACGGCTAAATCTATAGTTAAATAGGCTTTTTTGCAAACAACTTTGCTTCGTTTATTTTATAAAGTTAATCTACGGTGTTTGAGTTTGGCTGGTTTTTTGTCTTTATGGAGTGGTGCGTTGTTAAAGGTGGTTTGTTTAGAGGTGGTTCACCGGCATGTTCCTTTTTGTTTCCAGTATATGTGGAGTGTTATGGCGAATGTTGTCATTATTATTCCGAATGTTGCTATTGATAGTGAGAAGGTTGTTATTTCGGCTAGATACATGAATGTGAGTACGCTGATTGCTGAGCCTGCTGTTCCTACGGTTCCTCTTAGTCCCATTCCGATGTCTCTTTCTTCTATGTTTGTGTCATCGGCTATTAGGTCAAATGCTATTGGGAGGTAGAGGCCGTGTCCGAGTCCCCATATTGCTGATATTAGTATCAGTGTGGTGGGGTGGGTTATTATTGAGACTGTGGATATTGCTATTCCGCATATGGCGGTTCCTATTATTAGGATGTTTACTCTTCCTAGGATTTTTACTATTGGGTTTGTTTTTAGGCGGATTGCTGAGGATATTGTTGTTTGTGTTGCTGCAAATATTCCTATCATGAAGGATGTGAATCCTATATCTTCGAGGTGTAGTGGTATTACTGATGCTAGTAGGCCGAATGACATGAACATTATTAGTGATACGAGGGTTGCGATTAGTACTTTTTTTCTGTTCAGTAGGAGGTGGTGTGCTTTTTTGTATGAGTTTTTTGTTGATTTTATTGTGTTTTTTAGTGTGGGTTTTCTGTTTTTGTTTGTGTTTTTTTGGAGGTTTTTACTGTGGTTTTGGGTTTGGGTGTGTTTGTAGAAGTATATTGATATTGTTAGTAGTGTTATGCTGATTATTGTTAGTATTATGAATAGGTGTGTCATTCCGTAGTAGTCTCTTGTTATTCCTCCTATTGGTGGGCCGAATAGCCATCCAATTCCAACTAGGAATGTGTATTTTGGTAGTGATCCTTTGGCTTTTGTTATGTATGCTGGTATCGATACCCATGCTATTGCGAATGCTATTGCGAATGTTATTTGTGCTAGGAAGAGTAGGGGCCATATCAGGTTTGAAGTTAGGTATAGTGTTGCTGAGATGATTGATAGGATTCCGGCGGTTATTGTTATTTTTGGATACCCTATCTGGTTTGTTATTTGACCTACTGGTATTCTTGTGAACATTTCTGTGAGGTAGTAGACGAATACTAGATAGCCTATTAATGAAATTGGCATTCCTATTTCTTGGCCGTATAGTGGGATGTAGGGGAATATCATTCCCATTGATAGGGAGGCTAGTGTTGCGTATGTTATGAGTAGTTTTACTTTTGTTTCCATTTTTGCACCGTTTTGTTGGGGTGGTTTTGTTTTGGGTTGGGTGTTTTTATTTTGGTGTTTGTTTGGTATAGTGTTGTTTTTGGGTTTGTTGTGGTTTTTTGTGTGTTTGGAGAAAGTATTAAGTGTTTATAAATTACTAATTATGTAATTGTGTCACACAGTTTCACACTTTTGGGTGAACACGCATGGAAATAGGGAAAAACATACGGAAAGAAAGAATAATAGACCGGAACAGCAGGCGTACAGTAATAGTTCCACTCGACCATGGAATAAGCGTTGGACCAATCAAAGGACTGGTCGATTTCTCAGAAACAGTACAGAAAGTAGCGGAAGGCGGAGCAAACGCCGTCTTAATGCAAAAAGGAATGATACCACATGGACATAGAGGCTACGGAAAAGACGTAGGCCTAATAACACACCTAAGTGCAAGCACATCACTGGGGCCAAACCCCAACAACAAAATACAGGTCTGCGAAGTCGAAGAAGCATTAAAATACGGAGTTGACGGAGTAAGCGTACACGTAAACGTAGGTTCAAAAACAGAAACACAGCAACTTAGAAAACTAGGAAAAGTAGCTGAAAAATGCGACCAATGGGGAGTTCCCCTCATAGCGATGATGTACCCACGGGGAGACAAAATAAAAGACGAATACGACTTAAAATACGTAAAACACGCAGCAAGAGCAGGAGCAGAACTAGGAGCCGACATAATAAAAACAAACTACACAGGATCCTCCAAAACCTTCAGCAAAGTAGTAGAAGGATGCCCAGTACCAATAGTAGTCGCCGGAGGACCAAAAATGGAAAACGAAAAAGAAGTTCTTGAAATGGTTGAAGGCGCAATAAAAGGAGGAGCAAGCGGCGTAGCAATAGGCCGAAACGTATTCCAATCAAAAAACGTACCCGCAATGACAAACGCCATATCCCAAATCGTCCACAAAGACAAAAAAGCAGAAGAAGCATACAGAGAACTAAAAAACTAAACAAAACCAACAACTAACTAGATAGAGCTGATAACCAATGAAAAAAGAACTATGGCTAAAAGCAGACACAAAAAAATGGAAAAACAAAAAAGAAAAAATAACAACAGCACTCGAACAAGGATACGACACAATACTAATAAACGACAACGAAGTGGAAAAAACACGTGAACTAGGAACCATAAAAACAGCCTCCCCCGGAGATTCAGGCGACATAAAAATAGCCGGAATAAAAGGAGAAGGAGACGGATCAAAAACACTACCAACCAGCCCAAAATCCTCCGAAGACATAAAAAAACTAGAAAACTTCGAAGGAGAAACAGCCGAATACATAATAATAAAAGACAAAAAACACGAAGAGTTCGCAAGCCAAATAGCAGACAAAGTCGACTACATAATAATACGAGGAGAAGACTGGAAAATAATACCACTCGAAAACCTAATAGCAGAACTACAAGAAAAAGACGTAAAGATAATAACAGGAGTAGAAAACACAAACGAAATAGAGACAGCCCTAAAAACACTAGAAGTAGGGTCCGACGGAGTACTGATAGAAACCAACAACATACAAGAAATAATAACAGCATCAGAAAAAATACAACAACTACAAGAAGAAGAAATAAACCTAATAGAAGCAACAATAACCAAAATAAAGCCAGTGGGAATGGGAGACCGCGTATGCGTAGACACCTGCAGCCTTATGACAAAAGGAGAAGGCATGCTAGTCGGAAGCAGCTCAAACGGCCTATTCCTAGTACACTCCGAATCAATAGAATCACCATACGTAGCAGCAAGACCATTCAGAGTCAACGCAGGAGGAGTGCACGCATACCTCAAAACACCCGGAAACAAAACAAAATACCTCTCCGAACTAAAAGCCGGAGACGAAGTACTAATCGTAAACAAAGACGGAAAAACACGCAAAGCAATAGTCGGCAGATCAAAAATAGAAAAACGCCCACTAATGCTAATAGAAGCCGAAACAAAAAACAAAAAAATAAAAACCGTACTCCAAAACGCAGAAACAATAAGACTAGTAGACACAGAAGGAAACCCCAAATCAATATCAAAACTAAAAGAAGGCGACAAAATACTGGTAAACACAGAAGAAAAAGCAAGACACTTCGGAATGGAAGTAACCGAAACAATAACAGAAAAATAAACAACCCAAACAAAAACCCCAAACAAAAAACAAAAAAACAGATTATTAAGTAGAGGTATCTTATGAGGCCAACAGCCAGTAAACCGGTTTCAACAGGAGATATAGAGATTGGTGAAAAACCAGTCATATGTGCTTCTATAGGTGAAAAAACGGTGGAAAAACAAATTTCGTTGTACAGAGCAGTTGAAGCTGATTTAGTAGAGTTGAGGATAGATAAACTAAGTAGAGATAGTTATGGAAAACTTTCAAGGGCTTTGTCCAGTGATGTAAACGAAAAACCCCTAATAATCACAAACCGACGTGAAAAAGAGGGTGGAGAGTATGATGGACCTGAGAAAAACAGAGTTGAAGACCTTCTCTCCATGATGCGTTTTGCAGACATAGTCGACATAGAGCTGCAGACCCCGCAACAACAAAGAGAAAAGATAATCGATAAGGCGAATGAGAAAGGAACTCCAGTTATAGTCTCCCACCACAACCACCAACAAACAACAGACAAATCCGAAATTAAGATGAAGATAGAGGAATGCATGGAGTTGGGGGATATAGCCAAAGTTGCATACATGGCTAAAACACCTCTCGACGTACTATCACTCATGGAAGCCACATACACAACAAAAAAAGAGATAGGTAAACCGGTTTGCTCAATAGCTATGGGTGAAACCGGTAAACACTCCAGAGTAATAGGCCCTGCATACGGCTCCGACATTATATACGCCCCCGTTGGAGCAGAAACAGCACCAGGCCAGATATCGCTTGATAAAATCAAAGTGCTGTTGAGGGAATTATTTTGAAACAAAAGGTATATGGATTGATAGGCGACCCTGTAAGCCACAGCCTATCTCCTCAGATGCAAAACACTGCTTTTAAAACAAAAAAACTACCACACACCTACCACTTGTTCCACGTTAAAAAACAAAACCTAAAAAAAGCAATCGAAGGAGCGAAAGCACTAAACCTAGGTGGGTTGAATGTAACAATTCCCCACAAACAGAAAGCCCTAAAACTCTGTACAGAAACCAGTGAAGAAGCAGTAATAGCTGGCGCTGTAAACACAATCGACCTTAAAGAAAAAATCCATGGATACAACACAGATATAATCGGAGCAAAAAAAGCAGTTACACAACCAAAAAAACACTACGAAAAAGCAGTGATCGTAGGTGCAGGTGGTGCAGCAAGAGGAGTATGCATAGCATTAAAAGACAACGCAAAACAGATAACAATAATCAACAGAACACCTAAAAAAGCACGCGAACTCAGCGAACTCCTACAGAAACAAAACACAAAATCCAGTTACCGGCCACTGAACAAACTAAGCCAAGAACTATCCAACGCAGACCTACTTATAAACTCAACCCCTGTAGGCATGTATCCAAACACCAATAAATCAATTACCACAAAAGAAAACCTACATAAAGACCTCATTGTCTTCGACCTCGTCTACAGACCAATAAAAACAAAACTACTGAAACAAGCCGAAGAGGTTGGTGCAAAAACAATAAACGGAGTTGAAATGCTTGTCCAACAAGGAGCAGAATCCTTCAAAATATGGACAAACAGAGAACCACCAACAGATAAAATGAGGGAAGCCGTACACAGGGAGCTAAAACAATGAACAAAAAACAAAAAATCACAATAGTCGGTGGAGCAGGACGAATGGGACATTGGATAGCACAAAACCTAAAAAACCAAAACACAGAAATCCACATCACCGACAAAAACAAAAAAAAGGGAAAAAAAACAGCTAGAAAACTGGAGATCAAATACCACCAAAACTACAGCCCAATAAAAAACTCAGACATCGTAATAATAAGCGTACCTATAAAAGCAACCACCAAAGTAATCAAAGAAGTCGGCCCCAAAATGAAAAAAAACTCACTACTAATGGACGTAACATCAATAAAAGAACAGCCAGTCAACGCGATGAAAAAACACGTACCAAAACACGTAGAAAAAATAGGCACACACCCCCTGTTCGGCCCAGAGGGAACCACCTTCAAAGATAAAAACATCGTTTTAGTGCCAATAAACGCAGATAAATGGCTAGACAAAGTTAAAAAATACATAACAAACCAAGGCGGGAACATAAGAACAATGACTGCCAGCGAACACGACAAAGCCATGGCAGTTGTTCAAGGAGCATCCCACCTACTACTTATCCTGTTCGGCTCAATCCTTAAAAACCAGAAATTCAATATAAACCAAAACAACGACCTAACAACACCAACATTCAGACTGCTGCACAAAGACCTCGACAGAATATTGGTACAAAATCCAGAGTTATACGCCTCAATACAAACACACAACAGATACATACCAATGATACATAAAAAAACAATAAAAGACTACCAAAAAATGTTGGAAACGATAGAGACACAAGACACTGAAAAACTCAGCCAAATAATCGAAAACATAGACAACTACATACAAAACCAAAAAAACCAAAAAAATACAAACCTAGAAAACTAGAGAAATATCCAAATTGAGAGGAAAGGATTAGGGTAGTTTTCCTTTCCCCATAAGGTTCTCCTGTTTCTCGATATTCATCTCTATCAAAGTTTCAAATATTTTTTTAACCCGCCCGGTATCCAATCCACTCTCAACAGCCATCTCAGTCGCTCTAGACAACACTTTTTTATTCTGCTCCATATCCCTAACCGGGATGTCGTTTTCTTTTTTTATCTTTGCTATATCGCTGGCTAAAGCAGTTCTTTTATCTATCAAATCAATTATCTCTTGATCTATCTCTCTTATTTCATCTCTTATTTCATCAAGTGTCATAAAACAATACCTCCTTCGTTATCCACCTTCGTTTCTATTACGTCTCCATATTCTTGCCATACTTCCTTAACCGTTTCCTTTGAACCTGATTCAACCAAACCAGCATATGCCGTACCGGTTCCAGACAGCCCTGCAGCCTTGGCTCCCGCTTCAAGAGCATCTAAAGCAATATCCTGTTTATATCCAAGTGTTGCACAATACAACACCCCATTCAAAGTCAATGCATCATACAACATACCATCAACAACCATCTCATGCGCCTTCAATACAAGGGGTTCAAGTAGTTCAGCTCTCTCAACATTCGTTTCGCTGGAATGTGCCTGTTTATCCGGAACCAAAATCAAAACCTCTTCATCTATCTCTCTACGCTTCAATACCTCACGCTCCCAATTATCGGTTATGGTTAGCCCACCATACAAAGATGCTGACGCATCATCATAAGCACCGGTAATCGTCACATCAGACTCAACTGCAGCTTCAACACCGATATCCAGCACCTCTTTCTCCGTAATCTCATCCACCTTACCTAAAGCCGAAACCGTAGCTAAAACAACCGCATTAGCAGCAGCGCTACTGCTTTTCAACCCCCTGCTCGGAGGTATCTCACTCTCAGTCTTAACACCACCCCCAAAATCATAGCCGAACCAATCAAGTGTTTTTTCAACACAGGTCTCTATCAACGTGGGGTCAAGACCACCAGCATCACCCATCACCCCATCAGCCTCAGAATCTAAATTGACCTCAGCAGTCGTATGCAAATCAACAGCAAGAGCTGCTCCCCGCCAACCCGCTATAGCGTTCACTATCGTTATCGCACCACAAGCCTTTGCTCTACCCTTCATATTCCCACCAATTAAATAAACATCCAATAAGTTTATTTGTTATTATAAAAATCGGGTAGTTTCGCATCAGGTATTACCTTTGTAGCAGTTGCTTTAAACGTAGCTGTCAATTCCTTACCGCGCGTTATATCCAAGTTCTTTATACTGTTTTTTGTAACAACCGCTTTAATTGTCGTGCCACCCACCTCTAGATATACTATCGCCGTTCCACCAGACTCAGACCTATCCAACCCCACCACCTCACCTAAAACTGTGTTCAAAGCACTCGTTCTCCGAGTTCTACCAGGATCTTGAAGTGTTATTATATCAGCTCTAATCAAAACCCTAGTCACCTGGCCTAACTCCATCCAACCTTTCTTAATAGTGTTTAAACGACCTATAGACGTATCAATAACCGCAAGATCTCTATCCATCTCCACAACCCTACCTTCAACAACGGTCATCTCGGTATCCGCAGTTACCACCAAATCTGTTATCTTGTTTTCAAGCGTCTCAACCAACTGTTCAGCCAACGAAGTTAGTTCACTACCTCCACCATCAACCCCACCCCTACGTCTATCTATCAACCTACCAAAAGCATTCTCAAGTCTGTCAATCCTTTTCTGAGAATGCGAATAAGACCTACTCAACACCTTACTAGCCCTATTGATAGAGCCATACTCCTCAATAGACTTCAACAACTCCAGATCCTTATACCTAAACTTAGTGTCACCAGATCTTATATAAACCTCAACAATAGGTTCTCTCTTCATCTTGACATCTCATCCTAACAATAGACAATAAAACTATCCAAATACAAAAACCATTATCCACCCTACAAAGAAAAGTAAATCAAAAACAAAAACATAAGGAAGAGGAGATAAAAAAAGCTCATTCATCACGAACAATCTTTATCTCAACGCCATCCCAATCCTCATCCACCCCATGTAAAGCTTCAATCATACCCTCCATAGAGTTACCAATCATTCTCTGCACGAAACCATTGATAGGGAGTTTTTTACCATCAATAACCAATTCAACCTGCATACAAAAAACTAAAACTTCCTCCAATATCAAACTTACCACACTCAAAAACCAACCTAAACAAAAAAAATCTCGGAATTGATATAATGAAGAAAAAAAATGGATTCAAAAACCTCACACCCATAGAAAAAGCAAAAAAAACCTACCTAAACAAAATAAAACCAATAAAAACCACAGAAAAAATACAGATAAAAAAATCATTAGGCCGAGCTATAGCCAGAGACATAAAATCACCAACCGACCTACCACACTACAACCGCTCCGCAATGGACGGATACGCAGTAAAAGCAGAAAACACATACGGAGCAACACAAACCAACCCAATCACCCTAAAAATCAAAGAAAAAAACCCAAACCAAATGGAGTGCGTAAGAGTACACACAGGCAGCGAAATACCAAAAACAACAGACGCAGTCATAAAAATAGAAAACACAGAAAAAAACAACCAAACACTAAAAACCTACAAACCCGTCTCACCAGGAGAAAACATAAGCCAAAAAGGCGAAGACGTAACCAAAAACCAAACAATACTAAAACAAGGCCACACCCTCAAACCAATGGACATAAGCCTACTAAGAACACTTCAAATAGAAAAAATAACAGTAATGAAAAAACCCACAATAGCAATAATACCAACCGGAGACGAAGTCATAAAGCCAGGCAACAAACCCAAACCCGGACAAGTAATAGAAAGCAACTCAATAGCCATATCAATGATGATAAAAAAATGGGGTGGAAAACCAACAACACACCCAATAACACCAGACCAACCTCAAAAAATAGAGAAAGCAATCCAACAAAACCAAGACAAAGACATAATCACAGTGATCGGAGGCAGCTCCGTTGGAAAAAGAGACCACACCGCCCAAGTAATAAAACAAAACGGAGAAATCTACATAGAAGGAATAGCAATAAAACCCGGCAAACCAACAATACTCGGAAAAACAAACAACACACCAACAATCGGCCTACCAGGATATCCAGTAGCAGCTGCAATAGCCGCACAAACATTCCTAAAACCAACAATACACAAAAAAGGAAAAATCAAACCAAAACACCAATGGAAAACACAAGCAACACTCACAAGAAAAATACACTCAGAACCAGGATACCAAACCTACACAAGAGTAAAACTAAACAACAACAAAGCAACACCACTAAGAACATCAGGCGCAGGAATAATAACCTCAATAACCAGAGCCGACGGAATAGCAATAATCCCCAGCCAAAGCGAAGGAAAAGACAAAGGAGAAACCATAGAGGTGATCCCAATTGAATAAACAAAACAAAAGAAAACAATTCCACAACCTAATCTCAATAGAAAAAGCAAGAAAAATAATCAAACCCCACATAAAAACACAAACACAAGAAATACCAATCCACCAAGCAGCCGGCCACACCACAACAACCAACATAAAATCACCAATCGACGTACCACCATTCGACAGAGCCGCAATGGACGGATACGCAGTAAAAGCAAAAGACACATACGGAGCAGAAGAAGACAACCCAAAACAACTAACCATAAAAGGAGAAATAAAAGCCGGAGAAACACCAAAACAAAAAATAAAAACCGGAGAAACAATAGAAATAGCAACCGGAGCAGTAATGCCCGCAGGCGCAAACGCCGTAGTAATGATCGAACACACAGACCAACAAAACCAAAAAATAAACATAAGAAAACCCGTACACCCCGAACAACACGTAATGCACGCAGGAACCGACATAACAACAGGAGAAAAAATAATACCCAAAAACAAAACACTCACCCCCAGAGAAATCGGACTACTCTCCGCAACAGGCCACCAAACAATCAAAACAAAAAAACCACCCAAAATCGCAATCATATCAACAGGAGACGAAATAACAACACCACCCAAAAAACCAAAACCAGGCCAAATATACGACATCAACCAAAACACACTATACAGCGCAATAAAAGAAACAGGCGCCAAACCCCAAAAATACGGAGTAACACCAGACAACAAACAAAAAATACAGAAAACACTAAAAAAAGCAGCCAAAGAAAACGACATAATACTAACAACAGGAAGCACCTCAGCAGGTCAAACAGACATACTCTACAAAATACTACAAAACAAACTACTCTTCCACGGCCTCAAAATAAAACCCGGCAAACCAACATTCGCAGCAAAACACAACAACACACTAATAATAGGACTACCCGGATACCCCACCTCATGCCTAACAATATACAAAACACTCATAGAACCAATAATACACCAAAAAACCGGAAAAACCCAAAACCAAAACACAATCACCGTGCAAACAACAACAAAAATAC
>NZ_MRZU01000004.1:212500-227500 GCF_002153915.1 Methanonatronarchaeum thermophilum | reverse complement strand
GGAATTATATTCATTATTCCTTCTTTACTAAAAAAAGGGGTTATGTATACTATTTCCTTAAGAATTTTATCATCAATTATTTTTTCAATAGACTTTTTAAGGGTATTTGAACCATCTGAGTGTAGCAAGATTAGAGGAAACTTAGAGTTTTCAAATAAGTTGTCCGTTAATTGTGGATCTCTTTTGGCTAAAATACTACTACTGAAGTCTAGGATCTGATTGACCTCGCATTTATCAGTGAGGTTTGGATTGAAATTCTCCTCTTCCATTTTGCTTTTTTCTAGCGGGGCTTCTAGCTCTCCAGTAAAGAAAGAGCACCATTCAATATTGCTAAAGAGACCACCTCCGGTAAAATTGAATGAACCCAGCCAACATCTAATCTCTTTTTGGTTCCACATGAGATAGATTTTGGCATGACTGTCTAATATTTTGGTTTTGACCTTATCAGAATATTCGGAGTTTATTATTTTCTCGATTTCTTGTCTCCGAGTTAGAATAGTTATATCGCTTCCTTTTGGAAACCATTCGATTAGCCCAGGCTCTATCCCATATGTTATAAATAGAAAATTATTGAATTCACCAGACTTTAAGTCTTCTTTAAATTTAGTTCCTAAGTCAATCAAGGAACTATCAAAACTTCCATTAACCATTCCTACTACCTTCCACTACACGTCTTGTCCAGTTTATAGCCTGGTTTACAGCGTAAAATGAGGCGCTAGGTGAACTATCACTGTAAGGTTTTATTATTATGTATAAATCATCTGCTTCCTTTTCAATTGTATCTTGATTTTCCAACAATTTCATAAATGCCTCTTCTATCTCTAAATTTCCTTCTATACAGTCTGACAAAATCTCCATGTATTCTGCAACATCTGATTCATTTCTTTCTTTTAAATCTTCTATGAAGTGAGGAAAATTTGTTTGCCACCTTTCCTGTAGACGTTTGTATATCTCCTCGATATAGTCAACTTTAGGGTTTTTGCTATTCTTAAAATATCTCTCTACATCTTTTAAAGATAAAGAGCTTTTTTCCTCTTTTTTCTTCTCATTTAGAAGTTTTCTTGCAATATCTTCTCCATCACCAAGAAAGAAGTTTAAATCCCAAAAGAAGCAAGATTCTTCTAGCCCCTCCAAAATTTTTTCTGGAATATTTATTCCTTTAAACTTACTTTTAGCCTGATTTGAGAAGTTTTCATCTTCTTTATATAAATGAGAAACACGCCTAAGTTTATCTTTTATGGAATTACCTGTTGATGTAGGGTTAAAATATGCAATTAAAATAAATGATCTTAGAAGATAACTTCCTTTTTCAGTTGAGTTTAAGGCGTGAATAAAAGCTTTTATTTCCCTTTTATTAAACCGATAATCTGTATTTGCCAAAGGCTGTAGATCGCTATCGCTTACTTTTCCAAGCACTCTCTCTGTAAAATCAATATTCGGACCAATAACAACCTCATTATTATCGATTCCATGTAGATCCTCCTCAACTTCAAAAACCTTTCCAAGCCCTTTAACAAAACTTGTAATAGCTTCTTTAACTCTCTCTTCAGTATCATCACTTGAAGGTCGATTCGCCCCCATTGATTCCTCTAAAATAGGTACTAAATCCACCTCGTTCCTATCACATTTTGTTTTGAATTCCGAGGAAAAAACTTTATCAACAAATTCTTGAAAATCAAATTCATCTGTTCCTTTGGCAAATATTTCTATTTCATGAATAATCCTGTCCGTCCATTTCTTTTTAAAAAGCCATCCACTTGCGGCTCTTTTCCCAACGCTTACATCTTTAATCTCTTTTATTTGACTGAAATATCTCGAAAGAAGAGAATAGTAAAGAACACTTTCTTCGGGCTCTTTTTTCCCATTTTTTTCCGCCCATAGGAAGAGCCGATCCTGCTTTGCTAAATCAAAATTTCTTTCTAATTTAAGATAGAGAGAATATTTCACCCAAAATAAATCGTACATAACTAACCCTAAACCGGGAAAAACATATTCTCTGAGTTCTTTTGGCCTAAATAACCTAGGATTCTCACTTTTCCTCTTAGTTGCAGAAAGGTAAAATGGATGAGGTAACAGCTTTTCATCAACCAAAAAAATCACACTCTATTGATAAATTGGATCCTCTTTTTTAAACAGATTATTTTTTTAAAGGACATTTGCCCCGCACCGTTTTAAATATTCTCTGGTTTCTTTATCTTTACATCGAATAACCATGCCTTCCCTTAGATTCTTCCTTTAGGTGGAATCTCTGATATCTATTTAGAAAACCTCTTAGTCTTAATAGTTTTTTTAGATTTTTGGTTAGAGGTTTTTGGTGCATAAATTTAAAACCTGTTGTTTATGGATATCCATATTGCTAAAAAATATATAGGTAGCGTGTTATTATCAAAAAACAATCAATGAATTTTAAATGGCAATGTGAAAGGTGTGGGAAATACTATTACGCAGAACCTAAAGAATGCTCGAATTGTGGATATACTGTTTTCAATCAGAAAGGAACTGAAAAGAAAGATAAAAGATGGGTATGCAAGTT
Organism: Methanonatronarchaeum thermophilum; assembly: GCF_002153915.1. NCBI lineage: Archaea > Methanobacteriati > Methanobacteriota > Methanonatronarchaeia > Methanonatronarchaeales > Methanonatronarchaeaceae > Methanonatronarchaeum > Methanonatronarchaeum thermophilum. The sequence goes on along the minus strand of NZ_MRZU01000004.1, from coordinate 224,967 downwards.
ATGTGGAGTAATACATTACAAAAAACCATCTGAATGCAGCCATTGTGGAAATACAGAGTTTAAAGAAGAAAAAATAAAAGAAGAAAATTCAGAAGAAAAACATAAAGAAAATAGAGATAGAATAAAACAGTCACTTAAACATATACTATTTATAGCAATAATAATAGGAATTGGAATCATCTTCATACTCTACATCTAAACACACTGAACAAAGAATAGAACTTATACCGCCATACACAGATATTTCCTCGTTAAATAACCTTTTTTTGTATCATACCGTGTTTTTTTGGTTGTTCGGGATTTTCTAAAAAAAATATATAGGTCGTGGTTTATTATAGAAACAATTGATGGATTTTAGATGGGAATGTGAAAGGTGTGGTGAAACGTATAAATTTAATCCTGAAAAATGCTATAAATGTAGTTATACTGTATTCTCTCAAAAACAAGTTGAACACCAAACCAAACGAAAAGATACTGAAAAAAAGAAAAAGAAAGTTACGGAACAGAAAATAAGAGAAGAAAAATCTTTAACCAAAAAACGTAAGCTAAATACACTCAAACGCATTAAAAGAACTTTTAAAAGAATAGTATATAAAACAAAAAGGAAAACCAAAAGAATAATAAGCATAACGTTATGGGCACTTAAACACATAATCGCTATAACATTAATAATAGGAATTTGGTTCGCTTTCCTCCTTTATTTTACATAATACTAATAGATTCTATAATAATACTAATAGATTCTATAATACCACATAGATTGAAAAGTTTTTTTATTGGGTTTTACGTATTTTCATGTATGTTTGATGAAATTAAATCAATGTTTTGGGGTTTTGCGGTTAGCATAGCAGGTATTATCGTAGTTCTATTAGCTTTTTTGATAGGGGTTACAGGGGGTTATGTTTACCCAGATTCTCTAGGAATGTATATTGCGTGGTTGATAGCTATTATTGTAGCTCTACTTGGAGCAATTCTTTTTTATTCAGGTAGAAAAATTATGAACAGATAAGTAGTAAAATAGTAAGAAATTTTTACCCCCAGATTTTTGTATATCCTTTCTGTATGTCGTCAGCTACAACATCAAGATAGATTTGGGTTGTTGAAAATGAAGAATAGAGGTTTCCTGACGTTTAGGGATACTGGTTGGGGGGAGGTGAACTTTTTAGATATCCCCCTCCCTTGAGGTCTTACTCCGGCCCTTGCCGGGGGTCCTGCTCCAGAGTTTAATGGTAGGGAGCCCTCCCTCTGTTGTGGAGATCGGTTTTTTTATGTTATTTTTCTGGGTTTTAGAGATGTTCAGAGAGGGGAGAAAAAGGGGTGTCGATGCCTAAATAAACCTATAGATTGGTTTGATAACATATACTCTTAATGTGATTCTGCTGTCTTTCTTATATTTTTCAACATAAAAATATAGCCTAATTCAACTCAAGCACAACAAAACAGTAACAGCTCAACAAACAGCATAAGACAGACAGCACACAAGACAAAAAAAATAAAAAAATGAAGTACACTTATCCCCAAACTTTCTCATACTCTTTTTGTACGTCTTCAGCCACTACATCTAAGTATATCTGTGTGGTTGAAAGTGAGGTGTGACCCAGTATCTTTTGAAGTGTCCTTAGGTCCATTCCATTCTTGAGGCAGTGGATTGCGAAGCTGTGCCGCCATTTATGCGGCTTAGATGTAAAATCACATTTTCCAGCATACTTATAAACTATATTCCTTAGTGTCCGTGAAGAAATATCGAACACAAGGTCATCTTTGTTTAGGTTGTTTGTCCACATCTTCAACAGATTCTTGATTTCCTGGGGTACTGGTACCACTCTGTCTTTCCCACCCTTACCATTCCTTACTATTATCCTTTTTTCATTGAACTCGAGATCTTTCTTTTGTAATGAGATTAATTCGCTTCCTCGTAGGCCGGTGCTCCATAGGATTTTTAGTATTAGGTAGTCTCTTTGGTTTTGTTGATCGGATTTTTCTAGCATTTTCTGTATTTCCGTTTCTCTATGGTATTTCGGTAATTTATGGTGTCTATTTTGTGTTTTATAGCCTGTTTTATCCATTATATACCTCTTTTTCTTCCGTTTTCATATAAAAACGGAAACAATAGAATCATAAACTTCAACTATATTTATAATTAGCACTACAAGAAATTAGATAACTATTTTATCGAAAAATTGTTTTCAATCCAAAGCTAATAGGCCTTTATAGACTAATAAATAAAAAAATAATTGTTTTTAAGTCTCTTCAGAGTTTCCTTGTAAATCTATAAACTTATTTATAATGTCTTCTTTAACCTCTTCTTCCGTATCCAGTGAATTTAAAACAATCTTAACCTCTTCTTTAGTCAAATCATATAGATCAAAAACTATTGCGTTTATCTCATTATCAATTTCTTGGATTTCCTTTTCTAGCCTCTCAGCCTTTTCTTTCTGCTCCATATACTTTTTGAGGCTCGTACTTACGTTTTCAATTTTTGGTAAAGTTAGCTCTTCTAAACGGTTTATTAAAGATTTAGTTTTAGTAGCTGTTTTTCTAAAATTAGCGAAGCCTCCTCCTTTATTAATAGCCAGTTTAGTGAATTCACGAATCAAAAATAACTCTTTATCGGAACCAGAAAATGTCATAGCAGGAATGAAATTAGTTTCGAGATAACCCCACCGATCAAGCCCATTTTGGTTAAAATCTTCATCTTCATTTGGCTTGTAACGAGCTGTGACCTTTAAAATTAATTGACTATCTTTTTCTTGAAATTCAACATCACCAATTCTAAGTTTGTCCTTTTCAGAAATAGTATCGGTCAGGATAGTGTCAGAAAGACCCTTAACAGGAGTGTAAAGGTCATTTATGGTTTTGCCGATAGAGTAATTACCAAGGTAATCCTTGATATTAAGGTTAATTCTCTTAAATTCCTTTTTCAACCCTTGAATTTCTTTGGTCGATTCTATTAACTGTTTGTTTCCAGTGGTTACCGGAATTCTAGCTAATTCATTTAGTTTTACATGTATTCCTTTATATTGTGAACCGTACCAGAGATTAATCAACTTTGAATTTAGAATACTTACCAGATTTTCCATTCTAATCTTATCTATCTCATAAATTACATTTACAGTATCTAGAGGGAATCTTTGATCATAATCAATAGCAGAGACTATGCTCTCACCACTAATTTCTTGTAGAACAATCTTTTTATGAAGATCGAAAAAATCCCTGCTTCTGGGACCAGCACCCTTTCTTTCTTTCATTTTTTCAGGACTGTACCACATATACTCAGATGGTGATTCAATCCAATACCTTTCGATTTCTTTACCTCTAAGAACAGGTTCTGTATATTTCTCGGTTCTTTGATTCGATAAAAACCTGTCATTGTCAGCTGTTTTAATTCCAAGTGAGAAATTCGCATAATCTCCTAATTTACGATTCTTTTCGATTTTATCGAAAATTCTAGCAGTTTTTTTATCAATATCTAAATTAATAATGTAATTATCGTTCAAGCAGTGGTCTATAGGGATTACCTTCTGTTCAATTTCCTTGCCTGATTCTTCAATATCTACTAATTTAAAATCGGAAGCCTCATTTTGACTTAAAATCAATATCATAGTAGATACGGTTGCATCTTCGAATACATTAGACCCTAAATCAGATAATTTTTCAATTCTTAGTTGCTTCAGTATAAGCTTTCTTAATTTTGAAAAACTATCTATTGAAAGCCAAGTATTTGAAACTATAAAACCAATCTTATTTTCTGATATTGAGTTACTTTTCTCTATAAAGTAGGCGTAAAGATCAGTCTTATTTTTATTAACAAAATATTGTTCATTGAAGTAATTTCGCTGATCTTCAGGCAAATTAAAAACGTTTACATATGGAGGGTTTCCTATTACTGCGTCAAATCCATTTTTTTCACTGAAAAATACTTCCGGATATTCTAGTTGCCAGTTGAAGAATCTGTGTTTTTGTTTAGTTTCCTTTACTTTTTTGTACCATTCTTCTATTTTGATTTTTTTCCATATCTTATCATCTTTTATGGATGACACGAGGTTTTTTATAGTGTCCTCTGGAACTTCAATATTGAATTTTTGTGCGGTATGGATGTCCAAGATTGTTTCTAGTCTATTTTTTATTTTATTTCGTTCTATTTCGCTGTATTTTTCTTCAATCTTTTTTATGTCGCTGAGTTCTTCGTTTTCTATCTGCATAATCTCCTGATAAACTTTTAGTAAATCATCGATTGTTCCCTTAAAAGTCAATCCGAAATCAGTTAATGAGGTTTCAGGCCTACCATCACCACTAGTCTCCTCAATTTCTTCAATATCTTCAAAATCTGAACCTACCAAAGAGTTTCCTGTTTTTAGGTGGTGGTCTAAGAATGCAAGTGGTTGTTCAGATGCAAGAGTTCTAAGCCATAATGAGACTTTGGCTAGTTCTGTGGCCATTGGGTTGAGGTCTACGCCATATATACAGTTTTGTGCTACTTGTCGTCGTGCCCAATGTATATCGTGTGTTTCATCGATTGTCTCTCCGCCTTCTTCCTTCGCCTGTTTCTCATGAGCATTGACTACTTCCCTAGCTAGATAGTCTACTGCTTCTACTAGGAAGTGGCCGCTACCCATAGCAGGATCCAGAACCTTCAAATCAAAAACTCTCTCAGCAAACCTATCCGCAAAATTATCATAATCCAACAAATCATCCTTAATCTCATCAATCAGAGGACCAAGAGTATTCTCAACAATATACTCCACAACATACTGAGGAGTATAATAAGAACCAGTAGCCTTCCTTTCCGCCCTATCAGTTGTTAGGTATACTTCTCCTTCTTCAACCGTCTCTATAATCTCATTCTTAGCTTCTTCTTTTGGTTTCCATTTTTGTGTTCCGTTTTCTTTGACAGCAGCTAACGGTTGGTTTGCTATGTTTAGGTTGTATTCTAGTAGGCCTTCGTATATTGAGCCAAGTTGTCTTATTCCGAGGGAGGAGTAGTCTACGAATTCTCTTGTGCCGTTTTGGTCTGTTGCTAGTAGGTCTATTACTTGGGCTAGGTACTCGTCTCCAACTTTGTTTTCCTGTAGGAATTTGTTGGTTTTCCGGTAGCTTCTTCTTCGGTTGTTTTGAATAGGCCTCCGTTGTATGGTGGTATGTATAGGTCTTCTTCTGGGATCCCCATGTTTTTGCTGCCTTTGTCTATTAGTTGGAATAGTTCGTTGAGGCGGTCCCACAGGTTTGTTTGCCAAGCCCTATACCTAGGAGTTGATTTCTTGAGTTCTTCTTTTATTTCTTGTTTTAAGCTATTTAAACTGTAATTCTGATCGTAAATCTCATTTTTCGTGTCTAGTAGGTCTCTTCCTTCGCTTTCAGCATAAAAAACAAATATCAAACGATATAGGTATGTTAGTGATGAATCGTGGATTAAATCAAGCTTACTTTCATCAAGGTTGTTGGGGTCGTGTTGTAGGAATCCTTCTGCGAGTAGTTTGATTGCGTTGTATATGTTGTCTTGTAGGTCTTTTCCTAGTTCTTTTGAGAATCGGTTACTTTGTTCTAGTACTCTATCCAGGAAGCATTTATCTGTACTGTCTTTGGTGAAGGCTTGTTTTCTGAAGAAGTGGTAGAAGTATTTGAATTCTTTTTTAATGTTTTCGTATTGATGCTTATTTTCTAGTAGTGTTTGGAGGTTTATTTCGTAGTAGCTGTCTAGTCTGTGGCTTGTTTTTGAGTGGTATATTCTCCATTTTTTTCCGTTTGTTAGTACTGCCCAGTCTGGCTCTGTTTCTTGGAGGTATACGTGTATTTGGTGGCTTGGGTTTTCAAAGTCTCTTTTGTGTTCTCCTCTTTTGTCTAGTTTTCTTCCCCATCTTTTTGCGTCAGCCACAGCTATAGCATTACTATAAAAATCTCCTGTTCCACTTTCAAACCCTCTTGCTACATCATGGGCTTTCTGCCTGTCTTCCTCGTTTTTGAAAAATCCGTAGTCTGGCCGTCTTCGTCCACGCTCAACTGTCTGCTGAACCTCAAACTCAATATCCAAGATATCTAGAATAGGTCTTATAAAATTATATTCAAGCTGCCCCTCATTATAACTCTCAAGACGGTCCTTCTCTCTTCGATAAAGCTTCTCTATTTCATTTAATTTTTCTTCAATTTCTTGTTCGGTTACTTCTTGCCATTGATCTGTTTCTGGAAGCAACTTCTTCAGATAGTGGTTTGAGAATAAATCGCTATTAACTCTATAAGACAGTTGAGCCTGCATTCTAAAACTAAACACATATTAGTACGTGATAAAACATAAAGTTTAGATGTAATAAGAAAATGGGAATGTTTGTTTTGGGGCATGTGGTTTATGGTTGTTTTAAATGTTGGTGATCGGGTCAAGTTTGCTGGGGGTAAAGGAGAAGTTACTAAGATTGAGGAGAGGCCTAATGGTAATCATCTTCTCCATGTTTATACGGATGAAGGTCAGTTAAGGAAGCTTCCTAGTGGTTTGCCTCATATTGAGAAGATGGATTCGGTTGTTGACCGTTTAAAAGCTTGTGAGGTTGATTCTCCAGTGCATTGTGACCTTCGTGAGCGGGCTACTCGTCTTGACCTTGCTTATCGGTATGACCGTTTTCTTTCTTTGACAAGTAATCGTATTGAGATTGAGCCTTATCAGGTTAAAGCTGCATATGAAATCTTGAATTCTTATGATAAACGTTATCTCATCGGTGACGAGGTCGGTTTAGGTAAAACCATTGAAGCAGGGATAGTTATTGAAGAGCTTATTGCTCGAGGAAGAGCGGACCGTGTTCTTATCGTGGCACCTGCACCACTGACCTTTCAATGGCAGAAAGAGCTGCGTGAAAAATTCAATCGGAACTTCGTGATCTACGATCGTCAACATGTTGAGACTTGCAGGCGGTCTCATCCGACCAAAAACGTCTGGGAACAAGAAAACTTCATAATAACCTCAATCGATTTCCTAAAACAGACAAACGATGACCCAGACTCAGATATTCTATCCGTTAGAGATGAATTAGAGAATCTTGAGCCAGGTTGGGATATAGCTATATTTGATGAAGCCCACCACCTAACAGCACGTCGAGGAAGCGACCAATCAATAGAACGAACACAAAGATATAAAGCAGCTGAAATTGTCGCAAGAAACTCCGACTCACTACTATTGCTCACCGGGACACCACATAAAGGAAAACAAGACCAATTCTACTTCTTAATCAAACTTCTTGATCCATATCGCTTCAGCCATGAATCTGAAATAACTCCTGAAAAACTCGATGACCTGATGATTCGGCGGCTTAAAGAAGACATGTATGAAACCGATGGAACCCGTATGTTTCCAGATAAAAACATAGAAGCCATCCCTGTAAGGATGTCCGAAGCTGAAAAACAACTTTATAAAGACGTAACAGAATACACTCGAGAATACTACAACCTCGCCAAACAAGAAGATAAAAATGTAGCCGGATTCACCATGGTCATATACCAAAAAAGAGCAGTTTCAAGCATACACGCAATAAAAAAATCACTCGAAAACCGCATAGAAGCAATACAAAGTGACAGCATAACAGAAGACCTACCAAAAAATACAAAGGAGCTTTTAAGAAAATACGCAACCAACCCTGAAACCCTAACCGATTCAGAACGCACTCAAGTAGAAAAAGCCCTAGAAACAGTCACATTCAAATGGGATAAAAACCAGATGCAGAAAGAACTAGAACAAGTTAAAAAACTCCTAAAACAAGCCCAAAACATAGAGAAAGACTCAAAAGAACAACTACTCCGAAAAATTATAGACCGTATCTTGTATGAAGACCCCGAGGAAAAAATACTTATCTTCACAGACTACACAGACACTCTAAAATACCTAAGAGACCAAGTTCTCCAAGACCATGACGTCGCCGAAGTATACGGAGACCTAAACCAACAACAAAGAATAAAAGAAATGAAAAAATTCGAAGAAGAAGCAAACATAATGCTCGCAACCGACGCCGCCCAAGAAGGCCTAAACCTACAGTTCGCACACATCATGATCAACTACGACCTCCCATGGAACCCAATACGCATAGACCAACGAATGGGCAGACTACACCGATACGGACAAACAAACACAGTAGAAATACGCAACCTATTCTACAAAGACACAAGAGAAAACGAAATCCTCAAACTCCTGCTTGACAAAATCGACCAAATCGAAAGCGACCTCGGAATGAGTTCAGACGTAATGGGACAAATCCTAGATGAAGTAGACCTAGAAAAAACCATCATGACAGCTATAGCCGAAGACAAACCAACAAAAGAAGTCATAGCAGACATCGAAAAAACAATGAAAGAACAAAAAGACGCTTTAGAAACAGTTGAAAAAAACTTCCTAATCAGAGATCATTTTGACCTGTCCAATGAAGATGAAGAACTACTCGAAGTTATAGAAAGAAGCCAAACAGAGGAAGTCACCGAAGAAGACATAGAAAAATTAGTACGAAATTTCTTCAACGAATTTAACGGAGAAATAAAAGGAACACGACCAGGACCATCACGCTCAACCGGAGACATATACCAACTAAAAACACCAAACATAATCTCAGGCCAACAAATAAAACAAAAATACCCAAAAGCAACCTTCACCAAAGACATCGCAATGAAAAAAGACGATATAGAATTCATCGCCATAGACCACCCCATAGTAAAATCAATAATAGACCTATCCACAAAATCAGACCACATAAAAGGACAAATAGCAATAAAAACCACAGAAAACAACCAGAAAACACCAGGAATACTATTCACCTATAGACTAGGATACACATCAGGAGCCGGAGAAATAGTCACAGAAAAAATGAAAAAAATCTACGTAAACAAAAAAGGCGAAGTAACAACCAACCCACCAAAAATAAAAGAAACCCTCTCACCCCAAAATATAGAATCAAAAGAGAATATCCAGGAACTAGCTTCAAAAGCAAAGAAACTCCACCAAGAAGCTGAAATGGAAGCCTGGAACCAAGTCGAATCATTCGCCGAAGAAGCAAGAAAAGAAAGAAAAAGAGAAATAGAAATCAAAAAACAACACGCAGAAAAACACTTCAAAAACGAAATCCAAACATGGCAAAAAAGACTCAAAAAATACCAAAAAAAAGCTGAAAAAGGAGAAGACATGTCAGCACCAATAGGAAACGCCAAAACACAAATAAAAAACCTCAAAGATGAAAAAAAAGACGAACTTGAATACCTTGAAGAAGAAAAACACGTAATACCCGAAGAACCAGAACTAACAACAACAGCATACGTAATATCCGAAAAATAGGATAAAGGAAGAACACAAAAACTGTAACTACATTTATTGTTTTAATTACTGTGTAGAGGGTAATATGTTATTTTTGACATAACTCATTTATAAAGTTAATTTAAAGTGTGTTTATGAGTTTTATGTCTTTTAGGAAGAAATCAATTATTTAAATATATCTAAATAAATCAACAATCATATATCATTTATCTTCACACCAAACCCAAACTTTATAGATTCCAAATATCTTTTTTCGGGGCTATGTCTGTTTTCAGGTTAATGTCTAGGATCTTTAGGGAGATATATTCTTTATAGTTAAAATTATAGGCATATCTATAGGTTTGGATTTGCCTAGACATCCTATAAATTTAAGAATTTGAATTTGGGCTGGATGAAGAAATTGAATAACAAATCTTGGAAATAGTTAAAAAAATCGAAAAGTTTTTGAAAAACTTTGGAGAACAATCCCTGACATTTTGATTCTAATTATAAAATACGCCTACTAAAATACATTTTTGGTTTTTTTCACCAATAGGAACTGAAAAAAGATAAAATTTACTTACTTCAGTGTTCCTGTCGTCTAAGTCTCTATTAACCTTTTCCTCGAGGCTATCAATTCTATCATCACCCCATCTTTGTTTTCGTAGGCCATCTATAGAACGAGATTCTTCATCAATACCCCACAAAAACACTTTATAATTAATTTCTCTAGATTCCTTTTCTATATTATCAATTATACTGCTAAAGGGTTTATCTTTACTTAAATCGTCCCTATCTTTGTATTCTATTAAACTGTTCTCTTTAGTTGTAATTGTTTTATTCCGTTTAGTAAACCCATGTTGAAGCTTTATAATTTGATTAATTCCTGAATTAAATTGTTCATTAACCTCTTGAGATATCATATGTAGCCAAACAAACCCTAAAATCCAAGATATAGTTTCTCCTTCGATATTTAATATATTATTATGTAGTTTATCTAAGAAATTTAAATATTCAGGAGCGAGATTAGTCTTTTCTATGTTTAAAAGAGATACATTATTGATTTCCAATTCTTTTGATGCTATATTTTCAGAAGGATGAAAAATTGAACATTTATTTCCATAAACTATATCTCTAAGAATCTTTTTAGCAAAATTACTATCGATATCTATGTGTTTGTCAGCATATAGAATATGAATATCTTGAGGTATATTGCCTTTTTCTTTTATTTTTTTATCATCTTTTTTTTGGATTTCAACAAATTCTTTATAATCAATAATGTCACTAAAAAAGGATGAACTATCTTTAATCTTTCTAAGTTCTTTATAATGTTTTTTTTGATTTTCTAATCCATAAATATATTCTTTAAATTCGCTTTTAAAAAAATTAGGGTTTGAATAGTTTTTATTACCCCAGCTTATTTCTTTAATATGATGTTGATGATTATTTAATTTTAATTTACGCCCGCTTATTTTTATTTTATTATTTTGAATCCATTTTTCTTTTAATTCATTGTTAGAAAATTCAAATTTACATTCAATACCACTTGTCCCTTCATAAAACGAAATTATTCTGACATTTTTTCTTTTATAGTGAAACTTTCTTTCAGCCACTCCTATAAAATCTCTAAAAGTAGTTGATCCTGTATCAGTAAAATGCGAAAATTCTAATTCCCCGTTTTCACCTTCAAAAAGTGCTGCACTAAGTATGTTATCAATGTCTAGAAATCTCTTTATTAGTTCAATCTTTTCTTCTCCTTCTCTAATAGATAAACCTTTTTCAGCTTTTACGTGTGTTAATAGAATTGAGGATCCGTAGAGTATAAGCATAGCGTATTTACCTTTCTCTCTCTGTCTTTTCTGGAGATGGTCACAAAATTCTCTCAACAAATCTTTAATTATTCGATATTCAAGGAGATTATCTTCTTTGGATTCTTCTTCTAAAATTTGTTTTACCCAATTTTTATGGGCTTCGTTCATTTTAGAATCCTTAATTTTTGTTGGGTATCTGAGTTTCCTTTTTATATCTTTTAGTAATTTTTTTATATCTTTTATATCAGAATAAGAAGTAAGATTTTTGTTTTTTATTTCCGAGGTATAATCAGGCTTTACTTCCCTATAAAAAATTTTAGCTTCTTTTCTTTCTTCATTTTCCGATAATATATTTTGGTGTGGCATACCTTGAAACCACTTTACTTTTTCAATTAATTAATAATTAATTTTTGGACCAAATAAAATTCTTTAGAATCAAATTAAGCTGCATTTATGGCTGTATTTATATTTTTCTAATTTCCCTCTTTTTTTAATAACATCTATATCGAATGTTACGGAGCAATCTTCAAAGAGGTGTCAAAAATGCTTGGATGGCAAGCCTCTTACCTGAAGTTACTATAGCAAAACCTCTTGACCAATTAAGTTGGATTGAGGAGATGATTCCACACAAAAAAAGTTTCAATGAAATCAGAAGATGGAATGACACCTTCTATAGAAGTAGACATAGCTGCTGTCACAAACGAAGAAAAAGTTTTATTTTTTGAAGTCACTTCTCAAAGAAATGGAGCTATTAGTATACTTCCTAAAAAACGAAAAAAATTCGATGATAATTATATTCATTATGATATGTTATTACAATTAAGCCTTGACAATCAATCCAAACCAGTTCCATTTGATGATAATGTTTGAGCACTACCTCCAAATTTCATTTTTGATTTTAAGGATGAATTTAACGAATTTGCGAAGAAAGAAAACCTTAAGTAAAGATATTTTTATAGACATTACTTTTTAACTAAAAAAGTTAGTTTAAATCACTATATCTTTTTTAAACTTTTTTACTTCTTTGGAATAGCCCTGCAATCGTCTATTATTTCCTTTAATTGTAGAATTATATAGAACACAAGAAAAATACTTGAGAAGATTTTAGTTACTATATTTAGGTCCATAAATACAAAAAATACTATTGCTATCATTATAGCTAAAATACCAAAATCAAGTGTTCTATCTTGTAAAAACCAATATATTCTTCTATTACCTATAAACTCATACAATTTATATGAAGTCAAAAAAAGGAGCAAAGAAAAAACTGAAATAATGATTATAGATTCGCCCCTATCTATCCCGATTGTTTGATACCAAAAAGGTATTGCGGCAAATACAATAACAGACAAAATCAGTGCCCTTGAAGCGTATTCTTTTGATTCCGCTTTTATATTTTTAAG